>JAYUFI010000757.1:0-4057 GCA_043738805.1 Planctomycetaceae bacterium
TCGATCCGCAGCTTCTGCGATTGCAGCATTGGCAACGCCGTCATCCGATTGAATGTCTCTCGCCAATATCCGCATCGCTGCAACCAGCGTATCACCGGACGACGAACAAGGTGGTGCAGCCGAGTTGCGGTCAACGCTTTTTCCCATGTTCATCATCCTTTGCCGCAACCGGCTGACCTTTGTCGTTCGGCGATCAACGTAATCTAATCCGCAAATAGCGATCGGTACTTCTTGGATGAGTACAGGCGGAAGTGCACGTCGCGGAGATATTCGTAGGGGCCGTCGTTGCGGATGCTTTCGACGAGTGACGCGATTTGTAATTGCGAGCGGTACGCTTCGATGCTGCGGAGTTTGTGTTGGAAGGCGTTGTCGTTCCCGTGGACTTCCAAATTCGGAGCCTCGCGAAGTCGCAGTAGATCGCCATTTCAAAAAGCTGCGGGACCGCCAACGGTGCTCCGAGTTCCGGCCAGATATCGCTGGACGCATGAAACAGGCTGATGAGCAATTCATTGTGCGTGATGTTTTGATCGCGTTAACCCGGCATGATCGGTCCGTGATTTCACTAGAAGCGGTTTCAAAAACTAACCCGACGCGTAAGTTTTGAAGTTGCGCGTTTCGAAAGTCGCGAAGCGACGTCAGCAGATAGCCTTGGGCGTAAGCCCAAGGATTTGTTGGAAATCGTGCTCCTAGCCGCGAAGCGGCGACAGAGATATGCGAGACAACAATTTGCTGCCGCCACTTCGCGGCTCTCCGAGAGGTGTCAACATTTCTCTGCGGGCTTACGCCCGCAGCTATCTGCTAACGTCGCTTCGCGACTAAACAGCGCAACTTCTAAACGCGTGAGCGAGGGCGATTCCATACGCAATTTCCCGACGCCCTCGCTCACGCGTCGGGTTACTACGCCAGTTTTGAAACGGCTTCTAATACTTCGCACTCGCGGCAATGGTTGGGACGTGGTATGTCTCGTGTCTCTTTTTGGCAAACAAAAGTTGACGCGAGAACGATTTGATGAGTTTTCTTTTTCGAGAACGGTGGCGATCGTTGGTTGCGGCACTCGTTTGCCTTGCGTTCATTCAGTTGCTCACGCTGTGGCATTATCGGGGACCGGCACCGAAATCATCCGACGTTGCAGATACCGAATTCTCTGCCGAGCGTGCGGTGAGTGTTCATGAAGAATTGTTTCCCGCGAAGCCGCATCCGGCGGGAACCGTTGAGAATTTGATCGTTCGAGATCGCTTGGTTGATCTGCTGCGTAACTTGGGCTGGACAGTCGAAGAGCAGATGGCGGTGGTTGAGTCGGATGCGAAGGTCGTGTTGTACAACGTGCTGGCCCGAATGCCGGGACTGGAATTGCGAAATGATCAACGCCCGCTCGTTCTCGCAACGCATTATGATTCATGCCGCACCGGACCAGGAGCCGCTGATGCAGGTGGCTGCGTTGCGGCATTGATCGAAGCGTCTCGGGCTCTGGCTGCCGGCGTTGATTCTCTTGATGCACCGAATCTTGTGCGTCCCGTCTATCTGCTGTTCACAGACGGCGAGGAATTGGGACTGCTTGGAGCGTCGCAGTTTGTGAAGCGGCATCCGTTGTCGGCGAAGAAGCCAATCGTGCTCAACTTCGATGCGCGAGGGACAAGCGGGCCGGTGGTGATGTATGAGACACACGCGGGCAACCGCGCGGCGATTGAAGCATGGGGGAACGAACTGGCTCGGCCGAGGATTACCGGATCGCTCTTCACGGCGGTCTATCGCACGTTGCCCAACGGCAGTGACTTTACCGTGTTTCAACAGGACGGTTGGCAGGGATTCAACTTCGCGATCATCGACGGTGCTCACCGCTACCACCAACCGGACGACACGCTCGCGAATCTCGATCGACGCAGCCTCCAGCATTTCGGCGAACACGCGTTGAAGTTGGCTCGGCGAATTGCGACGACAGAAACAGAACTTGCCGAGAGTCGTGACGACGCGGCGTTCTTCGACGTGCTCGGACTGTTCGTCGTGAGTTATCCGTTGTGGTGGTGTTTGCCGTTGAGTATTGCGGCATTCATTGTGATCACGCTGACGAATTGGCGGCGAGCTTGTGTTCCGGCTGGCTTGCAGACGTTTCTGAGACTTGGCTTATGTGGCTTGATCGTGGGGTTCAGCAGTGCGTTTGTCGGTTGGTTTCTGAGCCGGCTGCTGCGTGAGACGGGAGCGTTGCCACGCAGCTTCGTGTGGTACGGCTCGTTCCTCATGATTGGTTTGTGGATAGTGTCTGCCGCCATGAGTCTCGGAGTTGCTCATTGGCTGTTGCGGCATCGCTCAGCAGAGCAGACCTGGAGCAGCGTGTGGTTGTGGTGGTCGTTCGCCGGCATCAGCATGGCGACGATCGCTCCGGAGTTCAGTCACTTGCTGCTCGCACCGACGCTGTTGGCAGCAGGGCTTTCGCTGAGCCACTGGAGCGTGACCACTCGAACGTTGCTCGTGACATTCAGCAGCGCGATCTTGCTCGTTCCGGTCGAGCACTTGTTGTCGATTGCCTTGGGACCAACGAACGGGATTCTGCTCAATCCGGTCTTCGCGTTGTTGCTGGTGCCGACCTATCCTCTCGTTGCGTATCCTCCAACGGATTCGCTGCCTGCTGGTCCGTTGAACATAAGTGTGGCTCGACGCTCCGCGTCGAGAACGTGAGTGTCTTCAAGTCTCTCTTTACTTTCTCACCATGATGCGGAGCGTCGCGCCACACTTTCGACAAACGATCACCTCACACAGGATGAAATCATGAAGCGGTTGCTGGTTTGTTTGTTAATGGCGGCTGTCGGCTGTTCGCAGACGAGGGCACGTACGGATTCGGGAGGTGACGATACCTCAACGCGTCAGCCTGTCTCGTCGGCAGTATCTGATGTGGCTCCGTCGTTGGTCGTTGGATCGAAGGCCCCGCCGTTGAAAGTCAGCCGGTTCTTGAAGGGTGAGCCGATCACTCAGTTTGAACCGGGCAAAATCTACGTGGTCGAGTTTTGGGCCACTTGGTGCGGGCCGTGTGTGGCGGCGATGCCACATGTTTCCCAATTGCAGAAGCAACATCCCGACGTGACGTTTATTGGCGTCAATGTTTGGGAAGAGGAGGATGCGGCGGCGGCGGAATTTTTGAAGACGAATGGTGAACGTCTCGACTACCGTTTCGCTCGTGATGAAATCCCGCAAGGAGCCAAAGCCGACGACGGCGTGATGAGCCAAACATGGCTCCATGCCGCCGAGGCCGGTGGCATTCCCACCGCGTTCGTGATCAACGGCGAAGGGAAAATTGCGTTGATCGCGCATCCGATGGAACTCGATGAACCGCTCGCACAAATCATCAACGGGAAGTGGGACCTTCCGAAGGCGGCGAAGAAACATCTCGACGAGATCATGGAAGAACGTCGTGCCGATCAGGTCCAGGAACGCTTGGGCGAACTTGTGGCGCAAGGGCCAACCGTCGATGCGATCGCCGGATTGGACAAGCTCGCGACCGAGAATCCGAGCAGCGCTTTGAGAATCGAAATGGCAAAATTCCAACTGCTCTCTTCCTCCGAAGAGATGACGGATCTGGCGTTAGACGAAGGACGCAAGTTGATCAACGGGGCGTTGGCCGAAAATCCTGAGATGTTGAACGCCATCGCGTGGGACTTGGTCGATCCTGATCGAAAGCCAGCCGCACCCGCAGCGTTGCAAGCCTTGGCTCTCGATGCCGCGCGCCGCGCGGACAAGCTGTCTGACAACAAAAGCATGGAAATCGTCGATACGCTCGCTCGTGCGTTGTTCTGCGGCGGTGACGCTAATGCGGCAGCAGAAGCCCAGCGCCGCGCGATCTCGCTCGCACAAGCCGTTAGCGATCCAGTTCGCAGCGACGTTCTCAAGGAACTCCAACAACGGCTGCGTGAATACGAGCAAGCATCACCGATAGCGAAAGGTGCGTCCGGAACGACGGAGTAGCAATAGCGTCGTTTGGCGATCCTTGTGAGCCGGGCGGCGTCAGCCAAATGGCACTTATTTTAGGCTGTGAACCGCATGAAAGTCGTCTTTCGCTCCGCGAAAG
>JAYUFI010000758.1:0-1497 GCA_043738805.1 Planctomycetaceae bacterium
ACGTAAACGTGGTCGCCATCAACCAGCGGCGACGACACGAAACCAAACGTCGGCAGCGGCGATTTGAACCGTTCCACGAAATCGACTCGCCAGCGCTCCTTGCCGGTCGCCGCGTCGAGACAGACCAGCACATCACGCATCCCCGCGACGAACAGCGATTCGCCGTCATAGGCCGGAGTCGCTCGAATCCATTCGCCGTTCTCCCACGCGAAGAACGGAACCGATGTCGCTCCGGGCCATTCAGCGGTCCACAAGACTTTGCCGTCGGTTCGCGACAACGCCTGCACGATCTCGGTCTTCTTGCCGCGCGTCTCCGTGACGAAAACTCGATCTTCAGCGACGATTGGCCCGGAATAGCTCGGCCCCAATTCGACTCGCCATTTCCGAGCGAGCGTCGCCTCATCAACGCGATCCGGCCAAGCGGGCGTCGCCGCCGCTTGCCCATCACGCGACGGACCGCGCCACTGCGGCCATGTGACCGTTGGATCGGCGGCGAACAAAGTCGTAGCCACGTTCGCCAGAACGTGGGCCACGCACATGAAAACCCACGTTCTGGCGAACGTGGCTACAGCGGAATCGGATCGAGCGAATGTCATCGGTGCCTCAAGCATTCTTTCTTGATTTACGAGTCTTCTTGGGAACGACCTCGGTTTGCCGACGCAATGTTTTGGCGAACTCTTCGAGATGCCGCATCGTGTCGCAGAAGGCGGAGTATCGAAGCCGCGTCCGAATCTCCGTCGTCAACGCTCGTCCGCCGACAACGACAGCGGTGTTGGTCTTGGACGCAGCCTCGAACAAGCGATTGAATCCGGCGATGAACGCCGACTCGTCCGGAACGAACGAAACGCTGAGCCAGAACAGTTCTGGCTTGTGCTGTTGGATGGCTTTGGCCATCGAATCAAACGGGATCGACGAACCGAGCAGCCGGGCATCCCAACCAACCGCGCGAAGCACAATCTCGGACATCGTCACTGGCAGCGAGTACTGATCTCCTTCAATGGTCGCCCCCAGCGCGATGAGGCCAGAGTTCGGCGGCGTCTGTTTCGACCGCAGTTCGTGCAGGACTCGCAGTGCGATCTGACATGAACAGCGCTCTTCATAGATGTCGGCTTCATGGCATTCCCATTTCTCGCCAATGGTCCGAAACGCCACGGCGATGACTTCGTCGAAAATCTGACTCACTGGCTGACCGGCCAGAAACAAATCAAACACGATCGCGTGGCAAGCTTGTTCGTTGTTGGTGAGCAGTCCCTCAGCCAACCGCTCGGCACAGTTCTCAATCCGACGAGCTTTGCGATTGTCGCTTCCCGGCATCGTCAGGATTCGCGGTTCGACGACCGCATGGTTTTGCTCGCGCACGAATCGCAACGCTTCTTGAACGGGAATCCGCCGATGCCCACCCGCCGTCTTCACCGTCGTCAACAGACCCTGATCGCACCAGCGCTTGAGCGACGATTCGCTGGCCCCAATCGCTGCGGCCACTTGTTTGGGTGAAAG
>JAYUFI010000759.1:0-1494 GCA_043738805.1 Planctomycetaceae bacterium
CGCTCTGCGTCCCGTCCGTCTCGCGTCCCACCCTACGGGACGCAGAGCGTCCGCAGAGCATTCCCACGCAGCGCGTGGGAACGAGAAAAGAATGAATTCATGAATTGGTATTATCTGTGTTCATCTGTGTTCATCTGTGGATAAATTCTTGCATTTGGAAAACTTCTGTAACGAGTGACACTTCGGCGACATCAGCCTGCGGTTGCCGCCTGCGGACCAGACGACTTCGGAGACGTAGAGGTCGCCGTGTGAATCGAGCCAGATATCGTGCGGTGCGAAGAAGTCGCCCGGCTCGCACGGGGTTAAACCGCCGCCCCAACGAGAGAGCAACTGGCCGCCAGCGTCGAAGATGCTGATTCGGCCGCCGGTCGCATCGGGATGAGGTGCGACAGTGCCGGGCCACATGCCGGCTCGATAGCCCAACTCGGCGACATAGACTTTTCCTGCCGCGTCGATCGCCACTTCGCATGGGCGTGCGACGTCGGTCCATTCAGAAAGAAACTGTCCTTCCGGAGAAAAGAGTTGCAGGCGACTGTTCTCTCGATCGGCCACAAAGACCGTGCCATGACGATCGACAGCGATTCCATGCGGCACATGGAACTGTCCCGGCCCGGCACCCGGTTTGCCCCACGAACGAATCAGCTCACCCGTCGGCGAAAAGTGATGAACGCGAGCGTTGCCGTATCCGTCAGCGATGTAGAGGTCGCCGTTCGGAGCGAGTGCGAGGTTCGTGGGAAAATAAAATGGCGGTCCCGCGTGTTTGATCGTGCGATAATCGATGCTCGTCGCGCCGGTGTCCGACGGCTGTCCGCTCGTGCCGAGTTTCAACAACAGACGTCCTTCCGGCGAGTATTTGCGAACGGTGTGATCGAGGTCATCAACGCAATAGACGGAGTCATCCGGGCCGATCGTGATGCCATGAGAGCGGACGAATTGCCCCTCGCCCCACGACGACAAGAACGTTCCGTCGCGATCAAAGATCGTCACGGGATGATTGCCACGACCGAACACAAAGACCCGATCTCGAGAGTCCGTTGCAACCGCAGTCACTTCCGTGATGCTCCAACCATCAGGCCAGCGGAGCCAATTGAGGACTGGAGAGTAGGTGTTGTGAGTCATGATGTAATTCCTTCCTTTGTCGTAATCGTTTAACCGTACGCCGCAGGCACGCGCGTTGTGTTTGAGTTGGAAACGCAGAGAAACTCGAAACGCGCATACCTGCGGCGTGCGGTTAAACAGAGTTCTCATCGAGCCGACATTGTCAGTGCGATGTTCGTCAGGTTGAAGAAAGCGTGTGCGATAAACACCGACCAGAAACTGCGACGGCGGTCGTAAAGAAATCCGAGCAACAATGCCAGCGGCAGCAACGCGAGTCCGTCCAGCGGCCCATGAACAGCGGCGAACGCGATCGAGGAGATCACGATCGCTTCTGTGGAGTTTGTCTTCGTCTTCAGCCAGCCGAGCAGTACGACTCGAAACATCAACTCTTCCACG
>JAYUFI010000760.1:0-1494 GCA_043738805.1 Planctomycetaceae bacterium
CACCCGAAACTTTGGCTGAGACAAAGCACTCGTCTTTTGAGCCTGCGGGTTATGCCTGGCGTTCCAACTCGCACGAAGAAACGCAAGTTGCCGAAGAGAACTGTTCGACGATGATCTGGAATCACGGTCGTGATCTTGGGCAACGGACGGCAAAGCTCTCTTCCACGGAATGGTCATCGTGCTGACAGCACTCGGTTCCTCCACCAGCGCATTGCAGGCATTCCAGTCTTCGTTGGATACATCCGCCGCCAATTTGGCGAACGTTGATACGAATGCGTTCAAGAGCCGGAGCGCCATCTTTCAAGATCTCCCTTACCTTGGTCCACTGGCGAGGCAGATTGGCGAAGGAGTCGAAGTCGGAGCAATCACGAGTGACTTCTCGCAAGGGAAGACACCTCAAACCGGCAAAGACTTGGACCTCGCCGTTCAAGGACAAGGTTACTTCTCGCTGCTCACCTCAAGTGGCACGACGCAATACACACGCGACGGATCATTTCATCTCAACGCCATCGGCCAATTAGTGAGCACAGATGGTTTGGCCGTGCAGCCGTCGATCACGTTTCCTCCCAATGTGCTCAGCACCAAAATCGCTGTCGATGGTACGGTCTCTGTGCTGACGGCATCGTCTCCCGAGACGCCGATTGTTTTGGGGCAACTACGACTGACAAACTTTGCGAATCCACAAGGCCTCAATGCCATCGGGAGCAATCGCTTCCTCGCGACCGATAGCTCTGGCCTGCCGCTGACGAATCTTCCCGGCACGAATGGATTGGGGCTCATTGCACAAGGGAGCCTCGAACAATCAAACGTGGACGCAACGACGGAGATGGTCCGCTTGGTCAATACCAGCCGCGACTACACGGTCAATTCCCGCGCTCTCAAAGTGGAAGACGAAATCGTGAAGGGCGGATTGGATCTCGTGGTCTAAGATCGAGCGTTGCAGAATTGTGGCGCGACGTTCCGCGTCGCGATTTACGATGCGGAGTGTCGTGCCACGATGCGGCTTCGCCACGCGACGACGATGTGCTCCACAAGCTGGCAGCTTGTGGCTACGGATTGTGCGAACGGGCCGCTGTGTTGACCTCACGCAATTTTTGTCGATGCCGCGAACTCTGCGAAATTTGAGGAGAAACGATGGTTTGCGAACCACGATACGTGGTTCGTCCCGTGTCCGGGCACGCTGATTGCTTGAGCCTTTGGGGTGTCAAATAAAAGGCTCAGATTATGGATTTGGAAATGACGACCACCGCTCGCAAAACGATCGTTGTCATCGGCAACGGGATGGTCGGGCAACGCTTCTGCGAGAAGCTGGTTGAATTCGATACGGCTAAGCAATTCCGCATCGTCACGTTCTGCGAAGAGCCCCGTGCCGCGTATGACCGTGTTGGACTGACCTCCTTCTTCGCGCATCGCGATGCCGAGAAGTTGATGATGGCGCGGATCGACTGGTATCACGAGAACGGTGTCGAGTTGCATCTCGGCGACCGGGCTTGC
>JAYUFI010000761.1:0-1491 GCA_043738805.1 Planctomycetaceae bacterium
CGTTGAGCGCGCGACAGCATCAGCACGTCTTCAATCAACCGGTCGAGCCGCTTGGTGCCGTCGGTGATCCGCTGCAAGAAGTCTTTGCCTTTGTCGTCCAACTTGTCGGCATACCGGTCTTTGACCAGTCGAGCAAAACTCTCAATCGACCGCAGCGGCTCGCGCAGATCGTGCGACGTGACATACAGCAGCGTCTCCAGGTCTTTGTTCTTCGCGGCCAGTTCTTCTTGAGCTTTTTTTCGCGCGGTGATGTCTTGTAAAAAAATGGCGAAGACCGTTTTTCCTTCGAGCGGAATCGCCTGCATCGCGGTCTCAACGTCGAACAGCTCGCCGTTCTTACGGACGGCGGTCGCTTCCAAACGATGTCCGATCATCGAGCCGGCTTCTTGCGAATGCTCGTAACGTTCGCGGTTGTCTTGAGCACGGCGGCGTGTCTCTTTGGGAAACAGCAATTCATCCATGTTCTGACCGAGCACATCATCACGTCGATAACCGAACGTCTTCTCCGCCGCGCGATTGAAGTCGATGATCCGGCCTTGTTGATCCGCCACGACAATGCAATCGAGCGCCGCGTCGAAGATCGCTCGCTTACGTGCCATGCTTTCGCGAACATGCTCTTCGGCGAGTTTTCGATCGGAGACATCCCAAAACAAAACTTGCACGCCGATGATTTGTCCGGCCGCGTCGTGGATCGGGCCTTTCAAAACTTGCACGTATTTTTGCTCGCCCCCAGGAGTGCGATGCGCTTCGATGTCGCTGAAGGATTCGCCTTGTTCGAGAACCTTCAAGTCATCGCGGTGATACTTCGACGCCAGTTCTTGCGGATAAAAGTCAAAGTCCGTCTTGCCGAGGGTCGCCTCTTCGGTCTTGCCGCTGTACCGATAAAATTCATTGTTGCCGAAAGTAATCCGGCCCTCACGATCCTTTCGCAGAATGCACATCGGCAGATGATCGACGAGCGATTGATACAACGCTTGCGAGTCCTTCGCCGCTTGCTGACTTCGCTTCCAAGCGGTGATGTCCGTGACCAACGCATAGAAGCCGCTGATCTTTCCGTCCGCTCCCGATTGCGGAACATAGACCACTTGCCCATGCCGCAGATTTCCATCAGCCGTCGGAATGAGCGTTTCAAACGCGACCTGTCGCCCGGATAGAGCCTGTTCGATGTATGGCAAAACGGCCCGATATCGCGATTCGCCGATCACGTCGATCACCGGCTTCCCGGCCAATGATGACGGCGGCATCCCGAACCAATCGACCCACGCCCCGTTGTTGAACCGGTACCGCTGCTCGGTATCCACGAAGCAAATCAAAACAGGCAACGTCGCGATCTCTGACTGCGGATTTCTGACTCCATTCACGATTGGTTCAGTCATGATTTGGCTCCGTGAATAATCCTGTAGTCGTTCTGTCCCCTTCATCCGCAGTCCGGCTCTGCCATCCGCAGGCAGTTGCAGACCGCTGACTGCCTGCGGATGGCAAAGCCGAACT
>JAYUFI010000762.1:0-4040 GCA_043738805.1 Planctomycetaceae bacterium
GGAGCAAAACGCAATGAAACTCGGAAATCGTTCTCGTCGGACCGGCTTTACGCTGGTGGAAGTGTTGATCGTCGTCGTGATCCTCGGCATTCTGGCCGCTACGGTCCTGCCACAGTTCACACAGGCATCCAAAGATGCCAAAGAAACGTCGCTGGTTCAAAACCTGCAAATGATTCGACACCAGATCTCGCTGTATAAATTTCAACACGAAGGCAGTTTGCCAGCTCAAGGCACGACGGATTCCACAGTCTTTACGAATCAATTGACTCAGCGGACTGCCTTGGACGGCACCGTTGATGCGACGGCTGGTGCCTTTGGTCCGTATGTGTTGGGACAACTTCCCGCCAACCCGTTCAATAATCATCGTACTGTGACCATCAAGAATGGGGTCTTGGTTGCCGCTGATTATGACGGTTCCAGCGCAGTCGGCTGGATCTACAGCAGCACGACCGGCGAGTTGCGTGGCAACGTCTTGCCGACGGTCACCTCGGTGGTTGAGACCGGCAAGGCCGTCAACACGTTCTAATGAAAATGTCGGTCACTTGATGATCGACGATTTGGTGAGCTATGTGCTCGTCTCCTGAACCTGCGAGACCGTCCCGGATTGGAAACATCCGGGACGGTTGGCGCACGTCGGTCGGTCTGCGACCATGCGGCCTCAGAAGTTCGAGCTCTCGTTCTCGAACACCGGGCGGGACCACCAGCAACATACGGAGGTGTGCTGTGACCTGCATTCGCCTGCAAAGCCCCGCAGACTGTTACACCATCGAATCTGAACTGTGGGTCGATCTACTCGACTGGGCTCAAGACAACGGCTGGGAGCCTGAGCATCCTCGTGAACTTTACGATGATTGCTTGCACCGCTTGGACGTGAGCCAAGAAGACTCCGCCAATCTCGCCGACGCGCTGGAATTCATCGCTGGCGACCTCGTGCTGCATGAACTGAGCCAAGTCCCCGATCGCTTTCTTCGCGATTTGGTCGATAGCCTGCTGAAGTTGACGATCTTTTTTCAACAAGGCGGCTTCTACATCGGAGCCCCGTTGGCGGCGACCGGAAGCTGATGACACTAAATGCTTCGCGACGCGGAGCGTCGCGCCACAATGTGACAGAAACAGCATCGCTTTCAGCAATAACCTCTGAAGCGATTCTGTCCCGTCACTTTTCCGGATCAGTCTTCGGCGGCACCCAGTTCTTCATACCGTCAGTCACTTCTTTGATCTCGCGAATTCGCTCCGCATCCGGCGGCTCGTTCGTGCCGAACTGCACGATCTTGGGTTTCTTGCGCCGAGTCAGCCTGAGCCGCGAGACCACTTTCGGCTTGGCAAAGATGCCCAACCACTTCGCCTCTTTCTCGGCGATGATTTCTTTCGGTCGTTCACGCAGCAACCACATCAGCACGGCCAGCGACAAGAAGACTCCCGCTAAAACCATCACCGGCTTTTGTGGCTCATTGGAAAACGCCAGCAAGACGAAACCGCAGAACACAATTCCCAGCAAGCAGACAAACCCGGTCGCCAGCCAAGAGACCGCATCGTGTCCGCCGTCTCGTTTTCCGGCCATGGTGTTTGTCCCGTGGTCAGTGCGTTGGAATCCGATGCCTGCGATCTTCAAACATCAAACCCAAAAGAAGAGTCCTGACGTTGATCCGCTGCGATGCACGAAGATGTCGAGATAAATGACCAACCCCATCAAGCCCAGCACGAACGCCATTCCGACATAAGTTGCCGCAATCAACACTCGCTCGCTCGGACGCTTGCGAGTCACTGCCTCCCAACACAAGAAGACCATGTGGCCGCCGTCCAACACAGGGATCGGGAGGAAATTCAACACCGCCAAATTGACGCTGAGGAACCCTAGAAACAGCAACAATGGGCTGAGTCCCTGCGAGGCAAACTGATGCGCCACGTTGGCAATTCCGATCGGACCGTGCAGTTCCTTGTACGACAAGTCACGACGGATGAGGTTTCTGAGCGTGAGATAAATCTCGGTTCCAGTGCCGCGAGTATGATCCGCCGCCATGCCGAGCGCCGCTCCGAAAGACTCCGCTTTTTGCATGACCGAATCGGATTCCAGAACCAATCCACGCTTGGGAAAAAAGTGTTGAGACGCTGGATCGCGAAACGGTTCTAACTCCACCGTTTCCGATTGATTCACCGTCAGCCGCACATGGCGAGACGGAGCCATTTGCATGACCCAAACAGCCTGCGCCCAGAAGTTGGGCTGCTTATCACTCGCCTCAAATTTCAAAGTCCCAAAGGAGAGACCAAAACCATCATCAGCCGTTCCTTTGGGGAGCACGAGTTCGACAGAAGTGATCCGATCGTTCGGAGAAATTTTACCGGCCGCCGGACTGTCGGGCTGAACTTTCAAGACTTGTGACGTGACCTGAAACGAGACACCAATCGCGGGGGCGGACAGCGGTGATCCTGTGATTTCAAACTGATCGGTCCAACCAGATCGGTTGCGAGGAATGAGGCTGGAGGTGAACTCCTTCTTCGCGCCACCCACTTCTCGCGTGTAGACAATCTCCACCAGTTGACCGTGCTTTTTTTGCAAGTAGTCGGGCAACTCTTCGGGATTCAACGTGTTGCCCACATCTTGACCATCAACTCGAATGATCTTGTCGCCGGTTTGCAGTCCGGCCTGTCCGGCTGGCGAGTCTTTCTCCACGGCTGTGATTTTCTCGATGTCCATTGAGAGGCCGAGCGAGCGAAAGCGATTCGGCGCGACCTTAATCGTGACTCGCTCGGTCTTCGCTTTTGAGGCGTCGTCCGACTTCTGCTCCTTCGATTCCTTCGGCCGGCGTTCAACGACGAACTCCAATTCTTCGTCGCGGCGATCGACCAACACGTTCTGCAATTCCGCGAAGGTCTTGATCGGTTGACCACCGACGGAAACAATCTGATCACTCGGAAGAAACGCATCCGCGTCAGCCGACGGCGTTCCGCCAATCGTACATTTTCCCGCGCGGATCGCTCCCAAAGTCACATCCAAGCTGGGAGCCACACCGATCATTCGCCGCGTGTCTGTTTTGTCCGGAGTGATGGTCTTCTTAAAAGGTTGGTTGTTGCGATCGAGCCCTTCGATTTCGACGTCACCACGAGTCAGCGCCACACCACGCATGATGTCGCCAAAGTCCGAACTCTTACGGCCGTTGATTCGAGTGATCACATCTCCGGTTTGTAGCCCCGCCTTCCACGCAGGCTTCCCCACAACGATCGGTCCGAGCCGAGCGGGCCGAGCTTCCACGCCGCTTTGAAACGCAATCGCGAAGAAAAGCAGACCCGTGATGATGTTCATGATCACGCCCGCAGAAATGATCGCCATGCGCTGCCACACTTTTTTGGCCGAATAGGACCGCGGATCTCCCGCGATTTCTTCGCTGCTCAATTGGCTGGGGTCCATGTCGTCTTGGCCGAGCATTTTGACATAACCGCCGAACGGGACCGCCGACAAAGCGTATTCGGTGTCGCCTCGTTTGAAGCTCCACAAGATCGGGCCAAAGCCAATGCTGAAGCGTTCCACGAACACGCCGCACCATTTCGCGACCGCAAAGTGCCCCAGCTCGTGAAAGAAGATCACTAAGCCCAAGCCCAATGCCACCCACACCCAACTGAGGGCCGTGCTAGCGAGTTTTGAAGGATCAAAAGCGGCAATCAAGTCCACCGAGTAACCTCCTGGCGAGCCCAACGATCCAATCGCAGCAAATCATCCAGCGACGGAGTTGGGTCAAAGTCATGTTGGTCGAGCACCGCTCGACAGGCACGCGGAATGTCGCAGAAACCGAGCGATCCCGCCAGGAACCTTTCGACCGCTGCTTCATTCGCCGCGTTCAGCACCGCGCCGCAAGTTCCGCCACGCGAAGCCACTTCAAATCCCAAACGCAAGGCCGGGAAGGCATCCAGATCGGGCGGTTCAAAATGCCAATCAAACGCACAACGCCAATCGAGCTTCTTCGCGACAGACTCACAACGCTCTGGATAAGTCAGCGCGTATTGAATCGGCAGCCGCATATCCGGCGGCGACATTTGAGCGATCA
>JAYUFI010000763.1:0-4035 GCA_043738805.1 Planctomycetaceae bacterium
CGCCGGATGTTGTTGTCCGAACGAATCTGGTTCCAGAATTCGTCGCTCCCAAATCAGCAGCCCCAACCAGATCAGCCACCAAATTCCTCCAAGCCACCATAGCCGATCGTCGATCCCATGTCCGAGGAACTCCATCCCGATCGCGGCCAACGGAAATGCCAACCCCGCGCCCCACACTGCCGCCGATGTCCAAAGTCGATCCGCCGACTCGACGGGCTCATCAACGTCACCGCGTTTGCGAGCATCATCACGATCGCTCAGCCGTCGAGTCCAAGATCGAACCATCAACATCACACACGCCAGTAATCCGCTCAGCCCCAACAGACCCGCGTTCGCCCAAACATCCAAGATCATGTTGTGCGGATCGGCAATCTCTTCGCTCGATTCCGGCAGCTTGTGTGCGAGGTAGTAATCTCGAAAGTTCGCTGGCCCGGTTCCCCACCAAAGATGTTCGCGGATCGTGGCCCACGTTCCCTGCCAATACTCCAAGCGATAACGGAGCGACTTCGAGGACTCCGTCAACACCTTGATGTCCAATCCACCGCTGAGTGTCGCCGCCGCAAAGCCAACACCGATGATCGCCGCGCCAACCAAAACCGAGCGGATAAAAAACCGGTTCAACAACACGCTCGTAAGACGGGCACTCTTGCCCGTCCCGATGTGCTCAATCAGCCTGTGACCTCCCCACCAACATGCTCCGGCGATTAAACCGCACATCGCAGTTCGGCACTTCGAGAGAATCAAACAAAATCCCATCACACCCACGAACACCCACACGAACCTGCCAGCACGACGCGAAACATTCCCCAACGCAATCAACGCCAACACCACCAGCAACCCCGCAAACGAATTGGCCAACGCGAACAACCCAATCGGTTCACTGCTCCCCTTCAAGCGATCATTCCACATCATTCGTGCCGAGGCTTCTAACGGAATCCCTTGCCGAGACATCTCGCTCTGCAATCGTGCCAGACGCCGCTCATCAGACGCAGAACGAGTTCGCACTTCCGTACCATCCTTTGCGATCGTTAGCTCATTCACTTCGCCGATCATGCGGTCGTACTCACGAACCATCTGCGGATACCAGACGTAATGCTGATACATCCCATAACCCGCGAGCACCGCTCCCGTCAGCGTTAAGCCGAAACAAACTTCACGCACGATGCGTGCCGACTTCAGCTCTTGCCGAAACAGCCAGATGAGCACTCCCGAACCGATCCACTCCCAAGCCAAGTTGATCGCCCCGCGCTGATTACCGATCGTAAACACGACCGCCAATGCAGAGACAACCTGGCCGCCGACCAACAAACCAATCGCCCCATCAATGCGATCGCAGCGAGGCAGCGACTGCCCTGTTCGCCACAACCAGACTAGGCGTCCGACTGCGGTCAGCAACACCAATTGCACGATCCACAGCGTCATTCCCTCTGCCGCCGCTTCTGTCGGTATCAGCCAGCGAGCCACCAACAGCGCCACCAACCAAGCCAACTGCGCACTCGCCCGCTCGCCAGAATTCGGTCTCGATGTCGAAGACGTCTGTGAATGCGCGATGGCTGCTTGGCGAGAGCCTGTTGGCACCGTCGCTTTCTGTTTGCGAGTCATCGCTTAACTCCTCGTCGTGTCGTTCGACGTCGGCTCAACGGATGACAGTGCGGCTGCGGGATTCGCCGACTCTCGGCCATCGCGGCCAACGGTTTCCAAGATCGCGATGATCGCCAACACGCACAGAATGAGGGCCACGACCAACCACGCTCCCGACCAATCGTTGACTTGATACAGCAGCAGCGCACCCAGCCCCGTTGTCAGCGTCGCGAGATGCACCGTCAACACCGCGTGCTTTTGCTTCAGACCAAGCTGCACCAATCGATGCGAGAAGTGGCTCTTATCCGGCTTGAAAGGACTGCGACCTTCCAGCAATCGAATGATCAACACTGACGCGAAGTCATACAGCGGCACCGCCAACACACACAGCGGTGCGAGGATCACATGCCGACCATGCTGATGAGCACCGCCGTATTCAAAGAACGTTCCGAGAACCACCGTCGAAGCGATCAACAGCCCAATGAAATAACTCCCCGTGTCCCCCATGAAGATTTTCGCCGGCGGCCAGTTGTGGCAGAGAAAACCCATCAGTGATCCGGACAACACCAACAGTACACCCGCCACCAGCCATCTCGGTTCCGACAACGATGTCAGCATGATCGTCGCAAAGATCAGCGAGGCGATCAGCGCGATCCCCGACGACAGCCCATCCATGTTGTCGAGGAAGTTGAACGAGTTGATCAGCACAATCAGCCACAGCATGCTGACGAGAAACTCCAACCAACCGATCCCCAAAAACGCCGTCGCCTGCACACCTGCCGAGACCAACGCACCCGCCACACAAAACTGAATCGCCAGCCGCGGCTTCCACGGCAGATCGACCAAGTCGTCAACCAATCCCATGATCGACAACACCGTCCCCCCTGCCAACACCGCCCACATCTGACCGGAGCGATAAATCACGCCGTCCAAATGCCGCACCAACTCCGGTGGAATCCACTCGCTGGGCAACGTCCCCGCGTGAATCAACCACGCGACAAGCTGCACCATCGCCAGCGGCAACACCACTCCCATCCAAATCCCGATCCCGCCACCCAGCGACGTCGGAGCCTTGTGTACCTTCCGCGCAGCCGGTTGATCAATCAACCCAATCCTCGGCGACAACACCCGCATCGCCCCGGTCGTCACCACCGAAACCACGAACGCCGGAACCACACACGCCAACACAAAAAAAAACATTCGCTACCCTTCGGAGGCGAGGAAGAATGATTCCGTAGGCCGGTTTTTCAAACCGATCGAACTGAACCCCTCGGTTTGAAAAACCGGGCTACAAAAATTACGAAGTCATTTTTCCTCATGTCCTTAATCCTAACGCCGCTCCCCTTGCCCGTTTTTCATTCGTGGCCGCGCAAGCGAAGAGTAACGTTCTCCTTTCTGAACCACAAAAATGACGTGAGGGGGGCAAATTGCTCCCCTCGTTTCGTCGAAGTCGTGTTTCAACGCCGTTCGTTGTGTTCGGCCAACTCCGGCAGCCGAGCGAGTTCTAGGCACTTTAATTGAATTGATCAGTCTCGACTCCAGTGAGTTGCGAATTTGTCAGTACAAAGTTCGCGTTGGCAGCTTCGCTATACCTCGCGCGGTCTTCATCGAGCGAGTCGTTGCCCGCTCCGCCAGACACTTTCGTCGGAACGCTGACCACCGTCAGATCAACGGTGTCGTCGCCTCCGCCCGCGTTCACAACGATGGAGCGGACACTGCTGACCATAAACGTCGCCGTCACGCCACTGACTGCCAGCTTGGTTCCAGTCTTGGTCACGACGATGTTGTCGGCCTGATCGCTCTACCAGTGATGATCAACACACCGGCCTGTAAGACCGCTGTGCCACGGCTCAGACTCGAAGCAAGGCGGGCTCGATCTGACTTCACTCAAAACTGAACTGTCCAATGCCGACAACTTTGCGACGTGGGTCAAGATCCATGACCGCACCGAGTCCGGCGACCGGTTTCCGACAAAGATGCTGTGACCAAATGGCTGAGCACATCGCTCATCAAGGCTGAGCAAGACCAGCTCGGCAGCGAGCCGAGGACTGGAGTACGTCGGCTCACGCGGGCCGAGTTTGAGAACACGATTCGCGACTTGTTCGACATGCAGTACAAACGCTGGTGTTCCGCGTTATTCCTCGGTATCCGGGCGAAGGCGATAAAAAGGTGGGCGATAAAAAGGTGTCAGGAACGAATGGCACTTAACGAATCCTAGACCTTGAGTGGGACACGGTTTGGGAATGACTGTCGGGGTTTGGTGAGGAACTTGTATTTGGGTCGGCGTTTGTTGGCGCGAGGTTCGTTTCGGTTGGGACGATCTCCGACTCGGTGTGTGGCGATGGCCGCGAGTAGCGTCGCGACCGTTTCCAAAACCGGAGACTGCGCCAACAGGCCGTGTTCGGAAAAGGCTCGCAGGGTTTGCAGCGCGCCGGTGAAGCTGATCTGTGTCGG
>JAYUFI010000764.1:0-1488 GCA_043738805.1 Planctomycetaceae bacterium
GATGCCTGAGAGTGATGTCCCAAGCATTGTCGTGGAGGCTCACGCTTTTTCCGCAGATCAATTTTCAACACGCTGAAAACTGCAAAAGTCGAACTAAGCCGAGCACTCATCGGCTTGATGCTTCGATCGCGTAGTACAGCGTGTCGGCTTGGAGGCGAATCGTATCGGCATTGGATGTGGTCGCGGTCGGTTGCCCGAACTGGTCGAGCGCCGTCACCTTGAGCTTTGCGGCATCAGCACGAATTAAGCGAACGACACCTTCGAGCTTCCGCACCTGCCACGGGTTCTCACCGATCGACGTGATCCGATGACGGCGATCGCCGAGCGATTCCGTGCGGAAGCCAGTTGGCTTCTCTTCGGTCATCACTTGCAGCAGCATTCGTTTTGACGTCGTAAGCGGCTGGCCATCAAGGCTGACGACGATCACGTGCGCGACATCGAGCGGGATGCTCAACGTCACATCAGCGAGTTTGATCTCGCCAGCAGATGCGAGGTTGCCGCTGGCTCCCTGAGCGGCGGGGGCGTTGATCGTCAGGACGCCTTGGCCCCAATCGAGCTTCAGTTCGCCGGTTTGACTGCTGACAAGTTTTTTGGCGTGGTCGATGAACGGCGCGAGCGAAGTGAGCTTCACCGCCGTTGTAGGACGGGCACTCTTGCCCGTCTGACTTTCGTTCTTGGCGTCGTTCGATAATTCAGAGCGACGGGCAGGAGTGCCCGTCCTACTTTGCTCGAACGTGACTCGCGTGCGACCGACATAGTGGATCAGCGGGTCGATGCGTTGGCCAGGTTGAAGTGATCCGTCTTGCGGGACGTCTTTCAGTCGCAACTCATCGAACGCGGCGTCTTGCGGCAGCGGAGTGCCTTTCAGGTTCAGCAAGTCCTCGACGTTGAGAGTCACGTCGGCCATCACGTCGCCGGTCTTCACCAGGCCACGTCGATAGATCAGCGCGGCAGCGGGGAACTGACCGAACTGCGTCGGGGCGGTCAGCGTCCAGGGCTGCATGAAGTAGCCCGGTTTCACCGACCAATCGACGCCGTCCTTCGCGAAGTGGACGATGCAGTCGCTGTCCTGCAACGCGCCGTATGCGGCGAGATACAACGGGGCCTCGCCGCGATGACGGTTCGGGCGGTTCCAAGTGGTCTCGGAAATCATCGACGGCTTGTTGTCGTACTTGGGGTCCATCGCCGGATGCACGAACGATGCCGGCTTGCCCGGTTCTTCGTTCTCGAATCGCAACGCGCTGCGGTCGGTCCAGGTGTGACCGTCGCGCATCGACCACTCGGAGAACTCCCCTTCGTTGCGGCAGCCGAAGTAGCCGTGCCGGTCAATGAAGTCCCCTGTTGTGTAGGTAAATTTCTCCAGTGGTCCGAAGACTTCTGGACTGGCGGTCGCCCAGTTCGACGCGGTGATCATCCCTTGGAAGCCGAGGCCGCGCAGATAACGAGTCGACTCGTCGTAGAAGCGGCGTTGCACTTCAGTCAGGAACC
>JAYUFI010000765.1:0-10645 GCA_043738805.1 Planctomycetaceae bacterium
GCGATACGACCAACCGCCGACTTGACCGTTGTACTTTTCGCGAACCTGTTCCAACATCGCGACCGTATTACTGGTCCCATCACGAACATCACGAACGCCATAACTGGAATCAAATCCAAACAACGGACGAGCGCTTGGGGCCAACGCTTGAAGATAATGGTTGTAGTAATAATGGTTATAGTGTGTACTGAAATCATAGTTTGACCGATAGCCGCCCGCTTCTGTCAAACTGATTGAGTAATACTGATCCTTACCGGCGTAGTAGGGATTCCCGTTGTCTGACGGACACGTCAGAACTGGTAATGCTGTTTTCGAGATGGTCGCGTTGACGTTCGGGTTACCGAGCACCGTCGCCGCTGTGTGCAGCCCATAGACATACGAAATACTCGCCGCATTGTTGAAGTCCCACTGCTTATAGAGCGGCGTGAGATCGAGGTACGGTAGCAGCATCACAAAGCCGCTGGTGTTGGATTGCTTACTGATCGCGGCTGGAGTTCCGCCCGACGAAAAATAGTCGTAACCATCCATGCCCATCGCGTAGCCCGACGACGGAAACATTTTGGCCGCGTCGTGATAGTTGTGCAGTGCGAGTCCAATTTGCTTGAGGTTATTCTTGCAGGTCGATCGCCTAGCCGCCTCGCGAGCTTGCTGCACTGCTGGGAGCAACAGCGCAATCAAAATGGCGATAATAGCAATCACCACTAATAGCTCGATAAGCGTAAATCCTTTGCGTCTGGAAACACTGATCTGGCACATAAAATCCCTTTCTTCACACGGAACGAATCTGAATCGACACGGATAACATCAGGTTCAATATGTTTCATAGAACCTGCCGAGCACTTATCCGCATCAATGCGATTTGTCGAAGCAGTGAGCGTGCCAACGGCAATCACTTCTTGATCCAAGCCGATGAAACTGTGGTTGACCTCGTGCCCGCAATCTCTCGCTGTGTTCCTGATGCGGTTCACCGCCAATAAGAGACGTCGATTCCGTGGCATTGCTGACTCATTTGGAAGCAGTTCACCCTGAAAACGAGAAGTGATGCCCCAGACTTGGACAGCTCGGTGGCCGACGACGACAATACCCCGAATGAAATGGAACGCCGACGACTTTTCAAAGTGATCTCTATGAATTCTGAATCTGTTCTTCAACGTGTCGTACTGACGATCGACGGCCGGTCCGTCACCGTGCCCGCTGGGACAACCATTTGGCAGGCGGCGAAGCAGGCGGAGATTGAGATTCCCGCGTTGTGTCATTCGGAGCGGATGCCGCCGGTCGGTGTCTGTCGGATGTGCGTGGTCGATGTCGGTGAGCGAGTGCTGGCGGCCTCGTGCGTGCGCGAATGTCGCGACGGCATGAACGTCACGACCGATTCGGAAAAGATCGAACAACATCGGCGGATGCTGACTCGGTTGTTGCTCAGCGAACATGTCTCGCCGTGTGCGCGTGAGTTGACGACCGGCGATTGTGAGTTGGAAGAACTCGGCCGTAGGTACGGCGTGTTGAATAAAGAACGCGCATCGACCCTAGGTTGGGACTCCGTCCCGACCTCTGCGGAACAAAGATCGGCAACGACAACGTCATCGAGTAGTACAACTTCTTCGGAAAGCGGGTCGGGACGGAGTCCCAACCTACGGCGTCCGGTGGACGATAGCTCGCCCGTGATCGCCGTGGATCACTCGGCCTGCATTCTGTGCGATCGCTGCATTCGAGCGTGTGACACGTTGCAGTCCAACAACGTCATCGGACGTAGCGGAAAAGGTTTTTTGACGCAGATTGCGTTTGATCTCAACAACCCAATGGGCCAGAGCACCTGCGTGTCGTGCGGCGAGTGCGTCGCGTCGTGCCCGACTGGTGCGTTGACGCAGAAGCGGATCACGCTGCCAATTCTTCCGAGCGATGATCTCAAAGCGGTCGACAGCGTCTGCCCGTATTGCGGCGTCGGTTGTGCGGTGACGTTCCTCGCGAAAGAGAATCGGATCGTGATGGCCGAGGGTCGCGAGAGCCCGGTCAATCACGGGCGGCTGTGCGTGAAGGGGCGATACGGCTGGGATTACACGAGTCATCCGCAGCGGCTGACGAAACCGCTCATTCGCCGCGCGGAGTGTTATCCGAAGGGGCCGCTTTCCGGCGAAGTGCAGGCGTCGGTCAGCAAGCGGGCGGGCGGGATCGTCGATTACGCCGAAGTGCTCCCGGCGTTTCGCGAGGCGACGTGGGAGGAAGCGCTCGATCTCGTCGGCGCGAAGCTGTCGGCGATTCGCGATGAACACGGCGGCGGGGCGCTCGCGGGATTCGGTTCGGCCAAGTGCTCGAACGAAGAGGCGTATCTGTTTCAGAAGCTGATCCGCTGCGGCTTCGGCACGAACAACGTTGATCACTGCACGCGGCTGTGTCATGCCTCGTCGGTCGCCGCGCTGATGGAAGGGATCGGTTCGGGAGCGGTGACGAACGTCTTCGGCGATGTCGCTCGCTCGACGGTCACGCTCGTCACCGGCAGCAACACGACCTCGAATCATCCGGTCGCGGCGACATTCATCAAAGACGCGGCAAAGAACGGCACGAAGCTGATCGTCGTCGATGTGCGACGGCATGACCTCGTCGACTTCGCGACGCACTTTGCTCAGATCCGGCCGGGGACCGACGTCGCGTTCTACAACGGCGTGATGCACTGCCTCATCGAAGAGGGACTCTTCGACGAGCGGTACATTGCCGAACACACCGACGGCTTTGACGCCCTGCGCGAGTTGGTGGCCGAATACACGCCGGAGCAAGCGAGCGACATCTGTGGCATTCCGGCTGCCGAGATTCGAGCCATTGCCCGGACGATCGGACTCGCGACACCGCCGGGCGGTGGCGGTTCGATGCTGATCTTTTGGGGCATGGGCATCTCGCAACACACGACCGGAACCGACAACGCTCGTTGCTTGATTGCACTCGCGCTGATGACCGGCAACGTCGGCAAGCCAGGTTCCGGTCTGCATCCGCTGCGCGGCCAGAACAACGTGCAAGGGGCGAGCGACGCCGGGATGATCCCGATGGTCTATCCCGATTATCAACCGGTCACCGATCCCGCGAACCGCACGAAATTTGAAACGGCATGGGGCCGACCGCTTGACCCGAAGCCCGGTCTGACTGTCGTCGAGATCATGAAAGCGGCCCTCGATCATCGCGTTCGTGGCATGTACATCCTCGGCGAGAACCCGTTCATCTCCGACCCGAACAGCAACAAGGTCCGCAAGGCGCTCGCGTCGCTCGACTTCCTAGTCGTGCAAGACATCTTTCTCACGGAGACCGCCGAGTTCGCCGACGTCATCCTGCCCGCCAGCAGTTATTTCGAGAAGACGGGCACTTACACCAGCACCGATCGCCGAGTGCAGCTCGGACGCCCGGTGCTCGATTCGCCAGGTGAGGCGAGAGAGGACTGGCGGATCATTTGCGAAATTAGCAACCGGCTCGGATATCCGATGCCGTACCAGAACACGTCCGATGTCTTCGATGAGTTCTCGTCACTGACCGCCAGCTATCAAGGGCTCGCTCACGACAGCTTGGGTCTGACCGGAAAGCTGTGGCCATGTGCCGATCCCGAACACGAAGATGGCGAGCAGATTCTCTTCGGCGATCAATACCCCACGAAGACGGGCAAGGCACGTTTCGTCCCGGTGGACTGGAAGCCCGCCGCCGAGTTACCCGATGACGAATATCCCTTCGTCCTCAACACCGGCCGAGTCCTCGAACACTGGCACACCGGCAGCATGACTCGCCGAAGTTACGCCTTGAACGCCATCGAGCCCTCTGCCTTCGCCACGATGAATCCGTCCGACCTCGCCCGCCTCGGTCTCGGTGGCGGAGATTTCATCGCCATCAGCAGCCGCCGAGGGACGATTCAACTTCACGTCCGCAGCGACGATTCCCTCGAACCAGGCTGCGTCTTCGTGCCGTTCCATTTCCGAGAAGCGGCGGCCAATAACCTGACCACCGAACAACTCGACCCGTTCGGCAAGATTCCCGAGTTCAAGTTCTGCGCCGTGAAAGTGGCACGAGCTTAGGCGTGTTTTCGTAGCTCGGTTTTTCAAACCGGGCGGTTTCATTTGACCGATTTGAAAAACCGGTCTACAGGGTGGTTATTCCTCGTCCACTTGGAAACACGGACAACAAGGAGTTCTTAACATCACCGACCCCGCACGGGTTCAATTCGCAATCAACTTCACGATCAATTCCACTTCGGTTTTGACCGGCTGATTGCCCGTCAGCGGATCGGCTGGGCCAGTGGCGATGAGCTTGATTCCTTTCACCTCACCCGCAGCAAAGTTCGCAGGGAATCGTAGTTCCAGGGCGAAGTCGGTTTGATCGGCTTTGACGGCAGCGTTGGTGATAACGACTCCGCCGGGCTGGCCGGTGAGCGTCAGGTTCACGTCCCCTTTGAAACTGGCGAGACGTTCGATCTTGCCGGTCAGTTTCACAACGGCTCCGGCTTTGGGATCGAGCGTCTGTTCGATGGTTGTCGGGCCGCTCAGCTTCACGGTCATTGGGTTGAGGACGGGCAGCCGACGCACGATCGAGTACGCGGTTCTCAAGACGATGTTGCGTTCGGGATTGAGCAATTCGGCCTTGATGACGATGTCACACGAACTTTCCGTCAGCACCGACGGGATGACGAGGGCGAGTTCGCTGGTGGACGGCGCTTTCGCTTCGGCATCACGGACAGCGGCTTCGGCGGCGGTCTGCTTGGTGGTGAGGTCGGCAACCTTAGCATCAGCGGCGATCTTGGCATCACCTTGAGCAACAGCCGCTTGCTTGACCGCTTCGGCCAATTGTGTGTTGAGCGCGGTTAGCGCGGTAATCGCAGCTTGCACGGGCGGATCGACGGGGACTTCGACGACTCGCTCCGGTCGCAACGCGAGGATGAGGTTCGGTTGGTTGTTGACTCGCGGTTCGAGTTGCGACGTGACCAACGTCAGCCGGACTGGGCCAAGCATTCCGGGAGGTCGAATGAATTTCACCGGAATCGCCGGTTTGCTCATCAGAGCCAGTTGTGTCATCGGCTGAGCGTCGGCCCAGACGACTTGAAATGGCGTCGCTAATTTCGGAGTCGCCGCGATGGCGAATTGCTCGCGCAGCCAAACGGGCGTGCGATCATCGGCGGGCACATCGGTGCGGACTCGCGCGGACACCGTTCCGTCCGGCGACTTCAACATCAATGACGTGACGAGTTGGCTCGCCGCATCCCCCGCGCCAGCGAGAGTCAGCAACGTACCGCTGGCTCCGGCGGGGATGTCGGTTCCCGTCGCGGTGACTCCCGGTGGCAGTTGGCCGAGCGACAATTGCAGCGGGCCGTCGTAGCTGCGCCGCGTAACATTCACTTCAAACACTTGCGACTCACCTGACGCGATGTTGCTGACGTCGGATTTCGCCGTGGCAGTCACTTCGGGCGTGGGCTTATCGGTATTCGTCACGACGAGCCGATAGATCGCTTGCTCGTTCGCGATTTCCAGCGCGTCGCGCAGCACGACAACGAGCGTGTCGAGTCCCGCCGGGACCGTGAACTCAAGTCTTGGATCAATCGACATCGGGCCGTCGTCGTTGCTGGCAAGCACTCCGCCGTCTTTGTTGCGCAATTCCAAAACCGCGTCGATACGCGAACCGAGCCGCTCGGCGAAGACCTCCAATGTCAGCTTGATTCCGGGCGTCACGGAAAATCGGTATTGATCGAGTTGCCCCGGCGCATCGAGCCGGCCGCTGATCGCGACGGGAATCGTCGGCACGGGCGGCTCGCCTGTGCTGTTCGCGGTCGCGGTCGCGGCAGGCGAACCGCCCGCCGCCACGCTGAACTCAACCAACTCCGTCAACGAACTGACCAGCACGCTCGGCGGCGAACCGCTCGCCGCTTGCGGATTCGGAAATGCAGTCGGAATCACATCGCCGTCGGTCGGCGCTTTGAACGGCAACTTCGCTCCGCCAATCGTGCCCAGCAGTTCGAGAGCAATCTCTTGCCCGCGCGTCACGGCGGGCGGATACGCGAGGTCAGCGAATTGCCACTGGCCGACCTTCAACCGAAAAAAGCTGACTCCCGGCGGAGCGTATTGCAGGTCGTGAATCTCAATCGTGTACTGCCCATCGCGCGGCAACTTCGTCGCGATGCGGCAATCTCCCGCCAAAGTTCGCGAAGGCAACGCCCAAGCGACTTGCACTCGCTGAGTGTCATAAAGATGCACGACCGGCCGCAGCTTGCTGCCAAGCCGTTTGGCTTCGACTTCGATCAACACGTCTTCGCCCGCTTTACCCGCGAACGAGGTCTTTGAGACACCGCTTCCCGGAACCGAACCGTGCAAGCTGGCCGGCAACACGGCGATCGTTTCCGAAATCGGCAACTGCAGCAGCCGATCCACCGCGACAGTCACGCTGTTCGAGACGCCGTCGTTCGTCGCCAATCGGAGTTGAGCGACTCCGGGAGTTACTTCGTTCGGCAGCGTCGCGGTCAGCACGAGGCGATTCGCGTTGCTCTGTTTGTCATCAATCGCGGACTCGATCGCGCTCGCATTCAGCCACAGCTTCGGAGCCGGCAGCAAATCGACTCCGTCAATCGTCACGACCGTCGGCTGGCCAATCTGAAACCCGCGCACGTTGACGGCTCGGATCTCCGGCGGTCGAGCGTGAGCAGAGTGCGAAGCAATCAGAACGAAGAATGCGACGCATAATGATGTATATCGGTGGAATCGAATTTTAGAAATAAGCATCGTCTATGTACTCAGCCTGTCAACAAAGGTTTGGGACTCCATCCCATTTCAAAACGGGCTTAAAACTCTGTGGCTCCAGCCAGATGTCTATCTCTTGTTCGTCTCCAATAACACCACTTTTGGGAGGCGAGGAGCAGACTGTAAGACGATACCAGCCGTCAATTGTCTCAAGCATTTGTGATTTCGGACAATCAGAAGACCAACACATCAAATCGTAAACATCGCGTACGCAGATTACGCCACTATGAACCTGAAGTCCGAGTCTCAGTTTGAATTTCGCTGCCTCAACAGCAGAGTCGTCCGCATTCTGGTGGTGAAACCTTAACGAGAATCGGCCAGAAGCCCCGGTGCAGAATGCCGTCAACGTTGCACGCCATCACATGACGTGCAACGTCTGTCGGCTCCAAAAAACTCGCGCCGAAATAATCCTCACCGTCGATAATGTGCCGGACGGCAGCAGGCGAATAGAGAATGATGCCGAGCCCCGTGATATCAATTGTCACACGATTCATCAAAATCGCTCCGAGGCAATCACACGGTGTTACCCAAACAACTGGTCGATCGGCTCCGCTTCGATCAATCGAATTGGCCTGTTGCCCGGGCCGGGGAACATCGTGGTTTCGAGGTCGATGCCCATCGCGTGGTAGATCGAGGCGAGGATTTGCGGTGGCTCGATCGGGTTGTTTTGCGGACGTGCTCCCTGCTTGTCGGAGGAGCCGATGACTTGGCCCCCTTTGATGGGGCCGCCGGCCATGAAGTTGGTCCAGACGCCGGGGTGATGGTCTCGGCCGCCGCGGGGGTTGATGCCGGGGGTGCGGCCGAATTCGCTCAGCACGCAGACGACGGTGTCGTTCAACATGCCGCGATAGCCGAGGTCTTCGATCAGCGCGGTGAAGGCCCAGTCGAATTGCGGGCAGAGCAGCCGTTCGTAATCGAGAATCGTGTTGTTCAAGCCGCCGCCGTCGGCGTGCATGTCCCAGCACGAGAGATTGAAGACCGTGTCGAAGTGGTTGATCGTGATGAAGCGAGCACCGCGTTCGATCAATCGCCGAGCCATCAGGCAGCTGAGGCCGAGCGTGTTGCGGCCGTAGCGGTCTTGCAGCTTCGGTTGTTCTTGAGTGAGGTCGAACGCCTGCTTGGCTTCGGGGGAGGTCAGCAGGTTGAACGCGCGAGCGTATGCGGCATCGCGGCCGATCGCCGAGTTCGATTCGGCTTTGCGTTGCACCTCGTCGATTTGCGTCAGCAGTTGCTTGCGAGCGTTGATGCGGAACTCGGTCTGCCCGGCGGGCGGTTGCAGATCGACGACCTTGAAGTCCGACCGTGCGGGATCGGCCCCGAGGAAGAACGGCTCGTGAGCACTGCCGATGTACGCGGCCGTCTGCCCGTGGAGCGGTCCGGCTCCGGTGTTGCCGATCTTGCCCGGCAGGATGATCGACGCCGGCAGCGTGCCGCGGTTCCCGAAGACTCGCGAGATCACCGAGCCGCTGTACGGCTTCATGCTGTCGGCGTTGAAGTCGTGGCCGGTCATCATCCACCGCTGGCCGTTCTCGTGAGACGCTCCGGTCTTGTGATGCAGGCTGCGAATCAACGCGACCTTGTCCATCATGCGAGCCATCAGCGGGAAGTGCTCGCAGATTTGAATGCCGGGGACGTTGGTGTCGATCGGCTTGAACTTCCCCCGAATCTCGGCCGGAGCTTCCGGCTTCATGTCCCAGGTATCGTGCTGCCCCGGCGAGCCGACCAAAAAAATGGTGATGCAGTTGCGAATTTTCTGCTGCGACTGATCGACGGCCCCGCTGGCTTCCAGCGACATCCAAGCCGGCAGCGACAAGCCCATCAACCCTGCCGACCCCGCTTGCAGAAAACTCCGCCGCGTCGGTCCATGACCAGAGCACATCGGAACTTTTTCGTGACCTATGTGAAGCATCGTGATCTCCAGTGTTCTTGTTTCGTAGGGTGGGTCGAGTCATCGAGACCCACCGGGCTCACTAGGAATTTCGACGGGCATAAACTCCACGTCCAGCACGTTGTGCCTCGCCGAGCAATTCAAGCAATCCACCAACGGTCGTAAAATTGCAACCACCCTCGCTGTCTGAGTGTCTTACATTTTCGTTCCACCATTCCCGAGTTAGTCGTCCGGTTCGTTTCAGTTGCTGAAAGGCCTTCTCAAGTTGCGAGGCAGCGACACCTTTTTGTCCGGGTTTCGTAGGGTTCTTACGATTCGGAATTGTGTAAATGATGCCTCTTTCACCGCGAACAGTGCCTTCACCTTTCAATGTGAACCGCCCCTCCGCCATTGGCTTACGGATTTCAGTTCCTGGTGGCAACGCAGCGAGTATTCGGTCAAGGAGCATACGACACTTCCAAACTCAATAGCCTAACCAACCGTGTAACTGACCTTATTGGAGACCTCGACGTGCTTGCTCTTCGTAAAGTTTCCGGTGGGGTCTTTAGAGTCGCCTTCGGACTGGAACATGTCTCACCACAGTCGCCTCACGGGGTAGGCATCAAAGGCGTCATCACTGCTGATGACGGAGATGTCTTCGACCATCGCCTGAGCGATGATCAGCCTATCGAACGGATCGCGGTGATGTAACGGCAGCGTTGTCAGCACGGCGGTATGTTTGAATTCAACCGGCAGGATCTCGAAGCCATTGCCGGTGATCGCTTTCTGCATGAAGTCTTCGTATCGGTTCGGCAACGTGTACTTGCCGAGACGAATCTTGATCGCGATCTCCCAATAGCTCGCCGGACTGACCCACATGTCGTGAGCCGGATCGTCGATCAAACCTCTGGCCTGATCGCTCAACTGGGAATCGCCGAGGGCGAACCAGAGCAACGTGTGAGTGTCGAGCAACAACTTCATCACATGTACTCCACGAAGTCCTGCAGGTGTTCGTCATCCTCGGTCACGATCGTCAGCATTCCCTTGCAGGCACCAAACTGAGGCCGCAGCTTCGTTTTGGTGGTCGATCGCAACTCCGCCACAGGTCGATCGCCCTGCAAAATGACCACTTGATCGTTGGCGGTCAGTCGGGCAATCAGTTCCGGCAATTGCGTCTGAGCCTCTCCCACAGTCACGGTCAGGGACACGGTGTTTCTCCTTCAAAATCTTATTGGAGACCTCGACGAGCTTGCTCTTCGTAAAATTTCGGACGGGGTCACTGCGCCGATTCAAACAGTTCCGTCACGTTGATCTGAAACTTGGGGAGTAATGGCGAGGCGGCGACGGTTCCCGGCTGGAATTCGCCATGAGTGCGATAGGACTGGCCATCCAGTGACAGCACGATGACGGTTTGCTCGTCGGGATCGACGATCCAATACTCCGCAACACCGGCCTGAGCGTAGTCGTTCCGTTTGGCGACCAAGTCACGCTCGCGATTCGTTGCGCCAGGACTCAGGATTTCAATGACGAAGTCGGCTCCATTGGGCGGCTTGTCACCCTCCACTTGTCGATCGTCACGGAGATAGAACACATCCGGCTCGCGCAGGCGGCCCTCCCAGAGCCGAACCGGGCAGGGAGCGCAGAGCACTTCGCCGAGAGATTCTGCTGCGACCACGTCCTCCAATCGCCGAGCTAAATACCGCAATAGCCGCTGGTGCGAGGGAGTGGGCATCGGCAAAAGCTCCAAACAGCCATCGACTAACTCCGCCGGGAAATTCGCAGTTTCAAATTCCAAGTAGTCCGCTTCGCTCCAGTCACCCTGTCGCGGATAACAATAGGCGACTTCCCAAACCGGCTCGCCTCGTTGGGAACGAGGTGGTCGTTCTAAGAGATCAGAGCTTTCTGCAATCGCACCACGTCCAATCATGAACCTTCTCCCCGACAAATTTCGCGACCGCTTTATCCTACGGTGTAACTGACCTTATTGGAGACCTCGACGAGTTTGCTCTTCGTAAAATTTCCGGCG
>JAYUFI010000766.1:0-1487 GCA_043738805.1 Planctomycetaceae bacterium
GACGCGATACTTCACCGCCACTTGACGCACTTCCATCCCTGCATCGCAGTCCGCGAACACACGCTCTCGCAAATCCATCGAGTAAGCCTTCATGACAACCCTCCTGTGGTTGCCTGTCCTACTCAATCTCAATTTGCGCCAATGGCGATAGAGTTCCGTGAGTGAGGGAATAGTCGGGGTTATTCATGAGACGACGTTAGCACGACGCGGAAACGAGTGGTCGCAAAGGAGACCACACGCTTGCGTGTCGTGCTAACAATTTCTTTGCGGTCTTTGCGTTGAACCCTCTCTCTCTCATTCTCTCATTCATTCATTCATTCACACGAGCAACTTGCTGAAATCGAAGGTGAAGGCTTCGTCGATTTCGGCGAGGGGGTCGGCGATGACGTCTTTGCCCGCTTGGCCGGCGACGGTGTCGTGTTGACCGACCGGGGCGCAGCCGCCGTTGAGGTTGTCGTCGTCGTCACCGCCCAGGAGCAAGTCGGCTCCGTTGCCACCGTTGAGGGTGTCTTTGCCTGCGTCACCCAGCAGCGTGTCGTTGCCGTTGCCGCCGTCGATCCGATCGTTGCCGCTGCCGCCGCTGATGGCGTCATTGCCGTCACCGCCGGCGATCGTGTCATTGCCACCTTCGCCCAAGATGGTGTCGTTGCCGATGCCGCCGATCAGATTGTCGTTGCCGTTGCCGCCATAGATCAGGACGTTGACCGGCGTGATCACGATTGGCGAGACGCCGGTTTTCGGCTTGATGGTCTTGGAGCCGGTGGCGTCGAGGATGTCGTTCCCTTCGCCACCGGTCAGTTCGACTCGGCCGCGGAAGGCGTTGTCGAGACTCTTGATGGTGACTTTGTCATTCCCGTTGTTGCCGTTGACGATCAGTGAACTGACTCCGCTGATGTTGAAGTCTAGCGGCATCATGACGCCAGCCACTGACTCGAAGCGTTCGCCGCCGACGGCGGGCGTGTCGCTCAGGGCCACGTTGTCGTTGGTGGCCGGGAGGTCGAAGATCAACTCAGCGGTCGCGGTCCCATCGAGCGATGCGCGGCCGATGTTCTTGAACGTGATCAGTGAGGCGGCTTGCAGATTGTCACCACCACCGATGTTGTTGTCGTCGATGAGCGTGAAGTTGCCGGTGAAGCGAGTCGTCGTGCGATACGTGAGCGAATCGAACTTCGCTCCGGTGTTGCGCAGGATGATCGCGTCCGCTGGGCCGGGAGTACCGTCGTAGTTGATCCCGCCGGTGTAGCGTGATGAGCCGCCCGCGAAATCGACGATCAGTTGATCGCTTCCCAAACCACCGATGATGTTGAGCACTCCGGTGTAGTTGGCCGCGATGCTGTTGACCTGAATGGTGTCGTTGCCGAGTCCACCGTTGATTGTCAGCGAGGTCGCGGCGGCGATGGAGAACGTCGTGGTTTCAAACGAGGTGCTCGACAGCCTCATCGTGTTGGCGTCCACTTCGGAGAGAGTGGCCACGTCGTTGGTCTTCG
>JAYUFI010000767.1:0-10628 GCA_043738805.1 Planctomycetaceae bacterium
CGAGTGGTTTTGTTCGAGACCACTTGCTTGCGCGTTGTGCTGGTAATCTGGCCGCAAAGGAAAAATGAATGTCGAAATCGCCCGCGAAGTCGGTTCGCCGTTCTCTTCGACTGTTACTCGCCGTTGCGTTCGCCGGTTTTTCAACGATCACACTGCCGTCCGTTCGTCACGTAATTGCTGCGGATGCTGAGCCCGTTTCGCTGAGGTACAAGTTTCAGGCGAATCAGGCGCTGCATTTCGAGTACTCGCAAGAGATGACCTTCTTGTCGAGGAAGCGACAGTTTCAAGAACAGATCAAAAGTCAAACGTTGGCTGACAAACATCTGCGAATCATCTCGGTGGACGCGGACGGGAATGCGTTGATCGAACCGGTCATCGATCGCGTTCGCATGGTCAGCAGCAAAGACGAAGAGCCGGAAACAAAGTTCGACAGTTTCGAGACAGCCAAAGACCCCGAAAGTTGCCCGCCAGGATTTCGCGGGATTTTGACAACGATCGGCAAGCCGCTCGTGCAAATCAAATTTTCATCACACGGCAAAGTGCTGTCGGCCAATGGAATCAACGGTGGGGCGACTGCGGCCAAAGGATTGGAAAGCGATCCGAGTTTGAACTTCCTTATTGTTTTGCCAGAACAGCCTGTGAAAATCGGCGACACTTGGAAAGATGACTTCGAGGTCAACGTGCAAATTGACAGAACGCTGAAGCAAGGAATCAAACTGCGTCGCGAATACCGACTCACGAAACTCGACGGATCGTTGGCGGAAATCGAAGTCAAAATGGGAACGATCACGCCGATCAACAACCCGGAAATCGAACTGCAAATCAGCAGCCGAATACTTTCGGGAGTGATCATCTTCGATCATCAAGAAGGACAGATCGTCTCTCGTGATGTGAAAGTCGATCGTGAAGTGATCAACGCACTCGGCGATGCGAGCCTCGTTCACACGTCGATGATTCAGAAAGAACGCAGCGTACCGAATCCGAAACTGGCGAAACGCGAAACGAAGTAGCACGGCGAGACCGCAGGTGTGTGTCACGACGCTCCGAGGCTGTGAAAAAAATGACGTGGGGTACGTTTTCAACGTGCCAATTCAGCCAGTTTTCGAGCACGTTGAAAACGTACTCCGCGAAATTTTCACAGCCGCTCTGCGTCGTGAATTGCGACGCAGAGCGTCGCACCTCAATTTTGTACGAATGAAATTTGGTCATGACGAACGCGGAGGTTGAATGATCAAGCGACATGACCTTTCTCTGCAGTCCGAAAGCCTGGTCACTGCCGCAGGTCGAATTGCGGCGGAGAACAATGCGGCAGCCGTCGTGATGCTCGCCGAAGTTCCGTATGACTTCGCGGCGATTCGCGATTCATTGAAGAAAGTGTTGTTGATCGTCACGTCGGATAAGCCGGAAGTGCAGCAAGCCGCGCGCGATGACGAAGTCGCAATCGTACCGCTGCAAGATGAGCCGCTCACTCGTCAGGCACAGATCAGTCAGGCGTTGCTCGAAGCGATCTCCGACGAATTGCTGCGCACGGGCGATGCGGTCGTCACGGTTTACGCGGGGTTCGAGAAAGAAACGCTCGACACACTGACATATATTCGCTTGGCCGAACATCTCGCAACGTTGACCTCACGCGACCTCAAACTACTTGAGACACAGGTTCCATTGGAAACACTGCGGCAGGTCGTCGATATCGCCATTGAGATCGGCCGCGAAGGGCGTGAAGGGAAACCGGTCGGTGCGCTGTTCGTTGTCGGACAACATCGTAAAGTGCTCGCACTGTCGCACGAACAAGTTCATGATCCATTTCGAGGTTATGCTCGCAAAGAGCGTTTGATTCGCCTGCCGCGTGTGCGAGAGAGCGTGAAAGAACTCGCTCAGATCGACGGCGCGTTTGTCATCTCAGCCGACGGCGTCGTGATTTCCGCTGGCCGAATTCTGGACGCTCCGGCGTCTGGCGTAACGCTGTCAAAAGGACTCGGCGCACGTCATTGGGCGGCAGCAGCGATTTCCAAAGTGACGAAAGCGATCGCGATTGCCGTCTCTCAATCAACCGGCACCGTGCGCATTTTTCAAAACGGTAACGTCGTCTTGCGCGTTGAACCGATGGAACGAGCGGCGATGAAGTGGCACGACGTCACGACCGAACCGCCGCCGATGACTGATTAGCGCCATCAAATGGGAGAACCCCGGAAAGAAGACACGTGCGTGCCCCTTTCCGAGGCTCTTTTTCGTTGCGTTTGTGCTCTTTGCCTCATTACGAGACGTAGCCATTCGACTTCAGGTAGGCGATGACTTCGTTCGCGAGTTCGTCAATGCCCTTGGTATTGGCGTCGAGAACCAACTCGGCTTTCTCCGGAGCCTCATAGGGAGCACTGATGCCGGTAAAGTCTTTGATCTCGCCGGCGCGGGCCTTCTTGTACAAGCCCTTCGGGTCGCGGGCCTCGCAAGTTTCTAGCGAGGCATTGACGTAAATTTCGACGAATCCGTCAGCACCCATCAATGCTCGCACGTTGTCGCGATCGGCGCGATACGGGGAGATGAAGGCGGTCGTAGCGACCACTCCCGCGTCGGCGAACAATTTGGCAACTTCGCCGATGCGGCGGATATTTTCCGCTCGATCTTCAGCGGAGAAGCGCAGGTTCTTGTTCAAACCGAGTCGGATGTTGTCGCCGTCGAGCACCGTGGTGTGGATGCCCGCGTCGTGGAGCTTGCGATCCACGGCATTCGCAATCGTGCTCTTGCCGCACGCGCTCAAGCCGGTGAACCACAACACGCAGCCCTTGTGTCCCATCAATTTACAACGCTCTTCTTTACTCACCGAATGGGCATGCGCGGTGATGTTTGTGGCCTTCTGCTCCGACATGTCAAACTGCTCCTGTTTTGCTGAGTGAAACTGAATCTTTTCCGTTGCTTAAAAGCGAGGGCGGATCGTAGGAGAAGCCCGAAAGCGAGGGAAGCCAAATGTTGGACATCGCAACTCGCGGACACTTCGAGTTACAGTCCCGCGATGGCTTATGTGCTCTTTTTGTCGATCTGCTCGATCTGGAGTGGCAGCTTTTTGCTGATGAAGAAAGCGTCGCTCGTCTTCTCGCCGATCAGCGTCGGAGCGTGGCGCGTTGCCGGTGGCGCGGCAGTCTTGTTGATCTTGTGGCTGTGGCGACGACAGCCATTTGGTTGGCGACGACGCGATGTGTGGTCGCTCGCGGGGATCGTCTTCGCGGGATATGCGTGGCCGTATTGCATTCAAGCGTGGTTGGTCGCACGGAACGGCAGCGCGTTCATCGGCATGACCGTCAGCTTCACGCCGCTCTTCACGATGCTCGCGTCGGTGCCGTTGTTGAAAGTGATCCCGCATCCTCGGCAAGCGGCTGGGATTTTCGGAGCTTTGTGCGGACTCGGCTTGCTGATGAGCGAAGGGTTCTCGCGACAGATTCCGGTGATGGACTTATTACTGGCGACGACCGTTCCATTGGGATACGCGTTGGTCAACACGTGGATTCGCCGCGAACTGACTCACGTGTCGCCGTTGACGATGTCGCTCGTTTCCATGTCGATTGCGTCACTGATCTTGCAACCGCTGTCGTGGTACGTGCCTTCGCCGATCCCGCCTCACGCCGATGCCTTTTGGCCGGCAGTCGTATCGCTCGCGGTGTTGGGGATCGTGGGGACCGGCTTGGCGATGTTCTGGTTCAACAAGCTCATTCACGATCGAGGTCCGCTGTTTGCCGGCATGGTGACGAACTTGGTCCCCGCCGGAGCGGTCGTCTGGGGCTGGTTCGACGGCGAAGAGGTCACGCCTCGGCAACTGATCGCGCTCGCGATCATTCTGCCGATGGCCGCGCTCGTGCAGTTCGGCGGACGGCGGGAGATCACGTTTTCTAAAGCGGACGAGTCGCTCCGTGACTCGAAGTTTCCGGTCACGGAGAAGGTGTGAACCATTCCATAGAACAGGCGGCTCGCCTGTTTTTGTGCGATTCTTGGCAAGCAAACCGCTTGCCCTAGAACTTGTCCAAGAACAACATCGTAACCGTAGACCGATTTTCCAAACCGGTCGAAGTGAAGCCCCGGTTTGGAAAATCAGGCTGCGAAAACACGGAGTTGTTCTTGGACGAGTCCCTACGGGGAATCCGGTCACGGAGTGACCGGTCTACTTTGCGTGCCGCCCTGACCACTCGCTGGCGCGTCGTGTTTGAGAGATATGCACGCTCAGCGTCCGCTGGGAATACTAAAACTGTCGACGCCGATGATGGTTTGAAACAGCGGGGCCAGTGACATCTTCACGTAACGGCGATCTCCGGAAACGATCGCCATACCGGAAAGACCGATGCCGTCGGGGATCTGCCGAATGACCGGTTGGAAGCCGATCGCTCCGTTACGGACACCGGCCGCTCCGCCCACGGCTCGACCGGCGACTTGCCGTGAGACCGTGATCTGAGCCGGATCGTTGGCATCAGGACGAGGCTGTCTGCGAACGGGCAAGACGATCGCGGGCCTATCCATCAGTGTTTCGCGGCGGCCTTCGTTGAGCGACAGCTTGATGACTTTGTCTTTGTCGCCGATCTCGATGCTGATGGTCTTCGTCGTTTCGTCCGGAGTGCCGACGTAACGGTGGATTGTGAGTTCTGCTCGACGGCCGACGACATCGCCGGAGATGGCACTCACTCGAACCAAGTAGTCACCGGGAAGCCCTTTCGCACAGATGTATTCTTCAAAGCAGTTCTCTCCTTTGGGGCCGTATCCATCGTGAGTGTAAGCCCCGCCTGCCAGAGTGAAGGGATTGTCGAGCGAGCACACGCCTCCGTTCGGTTCTTCGACGCTGAGGTCCAAGTCGGCGGTCCCGGACCAAGTCAGCTTGAGCATGAGATCGCGATGCCGAGCGGACTCGACCGCTGCTTTGAGTGAATCGGCCTCGGACACTTTCCCTGCTTTTCGCAAAGCTTCTTCAGCAACGGCAGCAATGTTTTCCGCCTCTTTGTGATGAATCTCAAAGTCGGAACGCCAAACGTTCGTGAGGACACCGGTCGCTCCCCATTCGACTCCAGCAACGTCGTTCAAATCGCGAGCGATCCGCAGGCCCAAGATGTACGGCTCCGGTTGAGTCGGTGCGACGCGCGCGGCTTGTTGATACAAGCTGAGTGCCCGCTGACCAAATCCGAGCCGCTTGAGATAAGCCGCTGAACCCAACATGTCCGGCAACGACGCGGCGGTGAAATCAACACCTGAAAGCATGACTCGCTCAATCTCGATCTTCGGACGTCCGGCCAATTCCATCGACAGCGCGAGCACTTCATACATCCACGGCTGCGGCTGCGAATGAATCAACGCCGCTTCGATGCACGCAATCGTGTGCTCGTGCTTGCGCTCTTGATGGAGCCAGCGGACTGTTTCAGAAACCTCAGCGAGCTTCGGCTTTTGTTCGGTGAAATAACGTTGCCAGATTTCGCGCGGAGTGCCGTCATCCAACTTAGGCAACTTCGGCTTCGTTGATGTGGATTGAATCGCGGGCGGTACGTTCTTTGAGCCATCAATGACAGCGGGAGAGTCCGTCTTTGCAGGCGGACTCTCCCGATCTGTTTTCTTCTTGACCTCAGTCTTCGTAGCTTTTGCTTTCGCGGAACCAGGCTGCGCACGCAATAAGTCATCCGCGAAGGTGATCAACGTCACTTCTTGGCGTTTGGCTTTTTTTTTGCCTCGTTGACTTTCTGATTGTTGAACGGAACCGCACTCGCTTTTTGAACCGGAGCATTCACCGGGACGTTGAAAAACCCGCCGCCGCCGCCGAATCCACCACCACCGCCACCGAATCCACCACCACCACCTTGTTGGCCACCACCACCGCCAAAGCCACCACCACCACCTTGCTGACCACCTTGCTGACCGCCACCACCACCTTGCTGACCACCTTGCTGAGCCATCAACACCACCACTAAGTCACCGACCGGATAAACACGGGTTTGCAGCTTCTCGTTTTCTTTTTCAGCAGTCGTGATTTTCATCACTTCATCTTCGATGACGTAAGCCAATGCCAACGGCTGCAAAATGATCTTCAACGCACTGCGCAGCTTGATCCCCGCCAAGGTTCGGCTGACGGGCGTGTCTGTCGCAATCCCGGCATCGGCTAACGCTGCGGTGTCGAGGATGATGGGAATGTTGTGATAGTCCTGAAGGTAGGCAATCACATCCAACAGCGGACTATCGGTGAAGTTGATTTCGGTTTGCTCATCGAGCGACGCTGCAATCCGTCGTTCAGCCGGACTCGATTTGTGCAGATCGACTGACGCGTACTGTTTGCGGCGTTCGGTCAACTGTTTCCAAACTTCGGGGGCTGGGAAGAGCACGGGCGGCTCATCCGGAAACGGAATGTGAGACAGCTCGACTTGCTCCAGCGTGGCCAAGAACTTGTCTTGACGCATATTCCGCAATCGGAACGCTTGGTTGAGTTGAAACGCCGCTTCGGCATTGAACCGCGCAGAGTTCGCGACACCGACGTTTGGGGCCATTTGAACCGCAGCTACGGCCGTCGATTCGGCTTCGACGTATGCTCCATCCCGACCGTGCGAGGCTTCGGCCAACAACGCGCGGACGCGGTCAATCAGGTTCTCCAACTTCTCGTCTTCCAGTTGGAATTTTTCGAGCAACCGTTTTTCCGCTTCTTGGACTGAACTGCGTTCGCCAATTTTGATCTGATCTTGTTCGATCTTTTCTTTGGTGTTGCGAACGTCGGCGATCACACCTTGCAATTGACGTCCGAGTTGCTGACGCAAGTCGATCGACGCATCGGAGGTTGATTTCACCGAACCGTAAGCTCGTTTCAAAAGCGTTAGCGCGGTGTCGGGTTCAGATTTTGCCAACGCCCGCGCATCTTGAATCGCGCGAGAAACTTCGAGCTTCAGTTTCTCACCAATGATTTGATTCCGAGCGACTTCATCGAGAATCAAACTTTTTCCGGTTGCGTCATCAGGAGCAAATTGCTTGCTGTTCAAAAGGCTGTCATCCGCGACCGGTGGCTGCGAATCGTTGCCGTCCGCTTTCTCTTGTTTCAGACTGACGGTCTTCACTTTCAGACGCAGAGTCCCTGCGGCCAACAGGCGGCCTTGAGTGTTGTCCGGATCGAGCTCTTGAATCGCCGATCCAATTTTCTCGGCATCATGAAACTGCTTCCGAGCCGCCGCTTGATTCCCTTGAGCCGTGAGCCATTCGACTCGCTGATCGAATTCATTCCACGCGGTGACCAAGAGGTCTTTGCCTGCGTATGGGACCAAGCCGCGATCTTTGCTGGCTTGCTTGAACGCCGTTGCCAAGAACGAGCTTCCTTTTTGCGAAGCGAGTTCAACAGGCGTCCAAGTCATCGTCACCGGACGATCGGACGAAGTGCCCGTTGCGGTAAACGTCGTTCCGTCGGTCAAGTTCCCTTGAGCGAGCACAATCGTTTCGCGATCGGATCGCAACGGCAGAGCTTCCGTCGAAGCGAGTGTCAGTTCTGATCCCGTCACCTCAAACTTCTCTGGATAGAACACCGCACTCGTGGCCGCTTGAGCCAACTGCCGACCGGCGATGACCGCGTCACTCGAAGCAGACTTCGCGTCACGGCCACCATCGACCACGACCACGCCGCCGGAGTATTGAGCCATCACACCAAGCAATCGCAAATCTTGTCGCGGGCCGACTGCATAGCTGGAGAACGACACGTGTCGCTGACGCAATTCTGCGAGCGACTGACGCACGGTTTCCGCACCGAGCAGATTCACCGAACTCATCCCATCGCCGACGTACAACACCGTCGCTGTTGAATCCTTCGGCACGATATTGACTGCCGTATCGAGAGCCGTTTGAAAGTTCGTGGCTCCCAACGGAGCACGTTCTCGCAACGTGCTGATCGCATCGCGAACTGACTTGCTGTTGGCCGGGACGAACTCCGGAGTCAGTCGTACGGCTTGAACGTCAACCGCGAACAAGCTCACTTGATCGTCGCTCGGCAGACCGTTCAAGAATTCTTGCAGCACCGCGAAGCCTTGCGTGCGATGCTCACCGAATTGGCTGGCCGACGTGTCCATCAGGACGACGTGATGGCGAACGGTTTTCACGGCGGGCAGGTCTTTGGCTCGCAAGCCGATGGCAAGATACGTCTCTCCGGACGGAGCCTCGTACTTCAAGACCTCACCGCTGACTGACACAGTCGCAGCGACAGGATTGGCCGAGAAGGAAACGCCCAGCGGCAGAACGCTGAGACAGGAGCCGAGCACAACACGAGCAAACAATTGCGATGACTTAGACATGGAACACTCCCGGTATGCGATGAGCGGCATGACGTCCGAACGGACTCTCTCCCGACGGAGGTGGGCCGCATTCTACATAGACAGTCGGACGCTCTCGATCCTTTTTTTGCCGAGATTCTCAAACGGCCCCAATTTACCCCGAGTTGCCAGCTTGAGGCTTGCACTCCCCGAGCAACCGGCGTGTCAGGCATGAAACCAACGTTGAGTACGAACCAAACAATGCGACGTCTCAAACTCTTCCGATTCGCCTGAATTTACCGACTGTCCCGGCCCGATGAGTCAACGGTTGAGCGAGGAGAGAGTGTTCTGCAAGGCATGTAACCCGAAGCTTGAGCGATGGCGAATGCTCATTCGACTCTGACTTTGCAGCTTCGATTCTGGCTTCGCAGCCTCTTGAAGCATCCGCCCTCGCTCACGCTTCGGGTTACGAAAGTGGGTATTTTCGAGTGATCGCTTTCCAACATTTTCGTCGCCGATTCGTCGTGGTCCTGACGGTCGCGATGTGTGCCGCAGTCGTCGGCGGGATCGCTCGAACGGCGATACTGCCTGATCGAGAGCAACCGTTCTTGTCGTCCAAAGTCTGGTATCGCCTCGAATTGTCAGCCGGAACAGCGGCCTGTCGGCTCGCGGCGGGGAGCGGTCGTTACACGTTGGTCATCGGCTGTCTCGCGGACGCGAGCGAAACACATCAAGTTCGGTTAAGGCTGACGAATGAATCTGGTCATGGCGGACAGATGAAAAACATGGGGCAGGCGGCTCGCCTGCTTGTGTTGTCCGATGAAGCCACAGGCGAGCTGTCCGCGCTACGACAACCATTGCCGCAGGTTGTTGAGAGACCGAGTCGAAGTCTCACAACTTCAGCTTCAGCGAAGGAAGTGATGTCTTCAAATCACGTCGCTCTCCTTGGAACAACTCGCGACTTCTTCATTCACGTCACGGACGGCGAATTGAACGATCCGAAACAATACGCACGGATGACTGCTCAATGCCTTGGCGAAGGGGATCGAGTTCGTGTGTACGTGGATCAACAACTGGGAACGGATGGCATTCGCGGCTCACAAATCGCCGACCTCATTCACCTGCTCGAAACCGATGTGCTGCCGCGCGTCGAAGCACAATTCGGAACGCTCGTTGACGTCGATCAAGATGGTCGTTTCGCAATTGTGATCAGCCCGTGGTTGAGTCGCTTGCAGGGAGGCCACGTTTCAATCAACGGCATGGTTCGCAGTACGGACTTTCGTTGCGATGTCGCACCGCCGCTCGGAAATCAGTGTGACATGTTGCTGTTGAACTCAGCATTGCCGTGCGGCGCGGCGTTGCGAGATTTGCTGTCTCACGAGGTCGCCCATGCGGCGTGCATCAGCCAGCGAGTACGGCATCAATCGACGAAAGTTGGTGACGAACAAGACTGGGTCAGCGAGGGGCTCGCCCATCTGGCCGAGCCGACAGTGACGAATTCCGCCGAGCGAATTGCCACATTTCTGGACGATCCGTCGCGACATCCGCTCGTGATTCCGGATTACTACCGAGCCGGTTTGTGGCGTGATCCCGGTTGTCGAGGCGCGACGGTTCTGTTTTCCAAGTGGTGTGCGGCCAAGCATGGCCCTGGTCTTTGTCGGCGACTCGTTCAATCAACGGAGTCAGGCAAGCGGACCTTTGAGCAAGCGACGTCACAGACTTTCGAGGACTTGTTTCGACAATGGAGCGTGTCGCTTGTCGATGAGAGCACAATCCAGTCGCTCGACTCGCGCGGTCACGTCGGCAGTCATCAACTCGCAGGAGCTCGCAGACACCAATGGGAAACTGAGAATGGAGAAGAACTTTCACTCTCGATTCGCGGGACGGCGATCGCGGTCGTTGAATGGCGGTCGGATGATTCGCACGCAACAACGATCCGCCTCGCAGGAGACTCAGCGGCACACTGGCAATTTTCAGTGCGTGTGAAATAACGAGACCGGTTTGAAAAACCGGTCTACGAGGGATTGCACACTGAGCCTTACGACTTCTTCGGTGCCGTCGTGAACTTCAGCCGCTCTTGATAGATCTTTTTCATCCGTTGCTTCGGATAGATGCGGATGACTTTGCCCTTGTAGGTCAGCCGACCTTGATCGTCGGAGTCGAGATGCTCTTTGACTTCGGGCTTTCCTTCACCGGCATAGAGCGCGGCAAAAGTTTCTGGGTCAACACCACGTCCGTCTTCGAGATCCTGCACCGCGTTGATGCCGCCGGCAGCGATCGAAAAGACGTTGAGGTTCGGTGTTGCAGAGACATAGAGGTTTTCTTGCTCCAACGTTTCCGCAGCCGCCTTCAATGCGTTGAAGGCTTCCGACACTTTCTTAGTCGCTTCGGGGG
>JAYUFI010000768.1:0-10621 GCA_043738805.1 Planctomycetaceae bacterium
CTTCAAAGCGTCCGGTACTTGCACCACTCGGAACAATCGCTCGACCGGGGCGAGCTCCAGCACACGTGACTTCAACCTCAATAGTCGGCTTGCCTCGGCTATCGAACACCTCGCGCGCGTGAATTTTTTCAATACGGCTAGTCACAGTCGGTTCTCCAGCAACTTCACGTTGATAGGTAAGGCGGCTCTCCTGGAGCTGTACGGTCGGGCCAAGAGATCCGACCTACGGCCTCTCAACTCAAAATTGGCCAGCCTCAAACGAACTGACTCGCTCAGTTCTGTTCGGTTGCGTCATCCGACTCGCGGCGGTTGTCTTCGGCGGCGATACGGTGTTCGTACAGCGGGCCAGCGATACGAATGGGGCGGACATCCAAGTGGATGTCGAGAACCGTGTAGTCCTCGCCTCCATAGTCTTCGGTGTACCAACCCAAGCTGTCCGGGCCGCGATAAAACTTGAACTCGAAACCATCAGACGGCTGATCGCGAGCATCCAAGCCGCTGAACGCCAAACCGATCGCTTCGCCCTCTTTGTTGTCGATCAGTCGGCCCAGCAGATCGGCCACTGTGCAGTTGCCGAGGATGTCGGTGTAGAACATGCGATGATCGAAATACGGATCGAACTTTTCCGAGTTCGGGTCGAGCTTGATGTCATCCACCTTTTCATCCGACGGGGTGACTTTGCGAGTCCGCAGATCAATCGAATCACCGCGGTCGAGGTACGACATCTTGACATTCTTGAGGCTGAAGCCCTCGGTTTTGGGATCGGGCTTCGCGTTCGAGATGTCCATGATCAAGACACCTTTGTAGCCAATGACGGTGGCCTCATAGCCGCGTCGCACGACGAGCGCGGTGTTCTCATCCACGCCGATACCGTAGGGGATTCCCTGCGAGTACATCGCGACGAGCGCGCGAGCGAAGCGACCGCGCACCAAGCAGTGTTGCTCAACGAACCACTGGCTATCGAGAAAGCCGAGGCCATCGTCGATCTCTTTTCCCATCGTGACACCGTTGCGCAGAATCTGCATCGGTGGCGGAGCGTCGCGAAACATCACGCGGCTCATGATGGCCGCTCCCGCGCTGGTTCCGGCGATGACGCCGCCGTCGCGGTACATGTCCCAAATCGCTTGCAACATCGGCGTTTTTTCGAGGTCATCGTCCAGCAACGCATCAACGATGCGGTCTTGCGAACCACCGATAAAGAAAACTCCTTTCGAGGCGCGGACCTGTTGCACGAGGCTGTCGTTGAAAACCGCGTCGCGCACTTCGTGTTCCACTTCTTTCCACGCGACGGGAACCAAAAACGGTTCCGCTCCCGCGCGCTTCAACGCTTGCACGACCTTGTTCCCTTGTCGCACGGGCGATCCGCTGGCGGTTGGAAAGACGGCGATCGAAGCACCGTCACCACCAGCCAGTTCAACGATCGTCTCCCACAATTCTCGATCGCGATAACGTTCGGACCCGCCGATGATGACCAACGAGCCTTTCGGTTCGTCACGATCTTCCACCTTCACGGTGAGCGGTGCAGCGGTTTCAGAATTCATATCTGCCGCTTGTGTGGAACTCATTCCCAACACCAGCAGACACAGCCAAACAGCAGTCAATCTCACGGTATCTTCCTTTCGCGGAGAAGCTGACTTCGCGTGCTTTTTACGAGCAAAACAACGAAAAACACGCGGTCAAATCCCCTCGGACCACTTCCTTGCGGTTCGCGCGATCCTTTGACAGAACCGCTTTTGAAGATGTACTCCCCTGTTCCAAGTGCGTCAATCGGGAACTCCCCGTGGCGGCAATGTTCGCCGGTGACGCCGGTCATGGTTTCATCGAGATCGAGAAAGGCAAACGTCATGGCGAAAACAGTGGCCGTTTTGGGAGCCAGTCGAGACCGCAGTAAATACGGCAATCAATCGGTTCGTGCTCATCGGCGAGCGGGCTTTGATGTCTTTCCAATCAACCCCAACGCCACCGAGATTGAGGGCTTGCCTGCGTACCGATCGTTGCGCGATTTGCCCGTCCGACCGATCGACCGAGTCACCGTCTACTTGCCGCCGGAAGTCGGGATCACTTTGCTGCCAGAAATCTCCGCCTGTCAGCCGCGCGAAGTCTGGTTCAATCCCGGCAGCGAAAGCGATGAGTTGCTGACGGCAGCAGAGCAACTCGGCCTGAACGTGATCTGTGCCTGCAGCATCGTTGACGCCGGGCTCTCACCATCGGCGGTGTAGCCCGGTTTGAAAAACCGGGCTACGAAAACACGAAGCCATTTTTCCTCGCCGCCATCGCTCGGTTTTGTGTGCCGACCGGATCACGACTGAAGTGGCCGCCGAGCGATCACCGTCAGCCGCCCCGCTTGTCTGAACAATGCTAAGCCGCGTGCCAGCGGAGCCAGCAGACACAATCCGAGTGCCGAGGGATTGTCTGTCCAACAAATCAGTCGCGTGCCCAACGACCAGCGCGGAAACGTCGCTCGAAGCCAAAGCCCGACAGAGCCGACTAAGTTGTTGACGTTGCGTTGGTGAATCAGTTCCACCAACTCAAAGCCGCTTGCATTGAGCAACTGACGTAACGTCGCTGAGCGGAAATGCTGGAGATGCGTCGGCAACTGCAACGCGTACCAATAGCGACCGAAAAAGGGGCATTCCCAGCAGCCGAAGTTCGGAACGCTCAACTGCAAGTGACCGCCCGGAACAAGCAACTCGCGAGCGAGCTTCAATGTTGCAAGCGGATCGTGAAGATGTTCCACCACCATCCAAGCGATGACCGCATCAAAGCTCGATGGAGCAAACAATATGTTGTTTTGGTGGACGATTTCTTCCAGTGATCCGATTCGCACATCGAAGCCTTTTGCCGCCGCTCGCACCGCGACTTCGGCAGCCGGTTCAACGCCGACACAAGTCCACCCGCGCTGTCGCAATTGCTCCAGATACGAACCGTGAGCACAACCGAGTTCCAACACTCGTCCCGTTCCGCCAGCGACGACAGCGGGCAGCGGTGCCGCACGCGAGTCGATCCACCACAGCACGATTCGCTTCAGCCAACGCCATGAACGCGGCGAGAACCGGTTCGGGCGCAGTTCCGTCGGACAGGCACTCTTGCCCGTCTGCTCGATCATTCGACGGGCAGGAGTGCCCGTCCGACGACTTTGCAAATTGTCGTCGCTCGCTCCGCGAAACGGGCCGTAATCGCTGGGATAAAAATGGCCGATCGAGCCGCGCGTCGGTCGCGGGTTCAAGAAGTGATGCTCGCAACCGTCACAGCGGACGAGCGTGAATTCGCCGGAGCAGCCGTAAAGCAAATCGGTGCCAACAACGATTGATCGCGACCGATCGGCACCGCACAACGGACAAGCGGTCGTCTCCCATTCAATCGCTTCGACATGCGGCAACTCCACAGGAGAAACGTCATTCACGATCGCGGCTCCTGCTTGCGAACAGGCCGCAACATTCGCAACGCACGCCAAGCAACCTCGTCACGCAACGCGATGAGCACGATCAGAAACGTCACGCCTCCAGCCAGTCCGCCGATCAACGCGGGAAACGGCAACGACATCTGCAAGATGTGATGACCGACGCCCGCAGCAACGGCGGAACCGATCGACGTACGGACCAAGGTGCCAAAGACGCCGCGAAAAATTCCCAGGCCCAAGCGCCAAGCGATCAACGTCAACAACACGACCGCATTGAATAAATAAAAGACCGAAGTCGCTGCCGCCAATCCGGCAACTCCCCACGCAGGACTCCACATCAGCTTCAATGTCACACCGATCGCGAAACCGATTAGCCCCGCAACAACTGGCGTGCGTGTGTTCTGTGCCGAGTAAAACACTTTCGCAGCGATCTCACCCACGCTTCCGCCGACAATCATGCCGCACAATAAAGCCAGCAATCCGCCCACTTCTTTTGTGTCGCCAGGCACGAAGCGGCCGCGTTGCAACAGATCGCGAATCAGCGGAGTTCCAAAACAAACCAACGCGACCACAACCGGAACCAACAGCAGCGTCAGAAACCTCAACGCTCCGGCGATCTCCACACGCAGCTTGTCGTTGTCTCGCTCGGCAGCATGTCGCGCCAACGCAGGAAAAGCGACGACAGCCAGGCCGCTCGTCGCCAGCGTCATCACGGCTGCCGCCAAGCGCGCGGCATATCCCAAATGCGACACACCGCCGGGCAATGCGGGGACCAAGAATTGATCGAGCAGCGGATCGCACTGATAGCAGGCCAGTCCGAAGACCAACGGCAGCATCAAAACAAAACATCGTTTCAACGCGGTCTGCGATTCCGGAGTCACCGGCCAACCGCGCGAGAACAGACTGACCCACGGCATCTGCATCGCAAACGAGATGACCGCGCCGATGCTCACCGCTTGAGCGACGGCGTCAATCCCACCCTCCTTCGCCCGCCAATAAACCACGCCCAACGTCACTCCGTTACCAACCAGCGCGGCGAACCCCGTCACCGCGAACCGACCGAGGCAGTGATTCCACGCGCGAGCCAATCCACCGAGCGTGTTCCAGATGATCAAGCTCGACAACGTGCGGAGCAGTTCTTCGGTGCGCCAAATTTGTTCGTCATCAAAGCCCGGATGCAACGCCCGCATCCACGGCTCGGCGAAGTAGGTCGTTCCCTTCCACAGCACGACCGTGACTAAAAACATCCAGCACATCACCTGCACCGCCATCGTCCACGCGGCAGTCTCACCCGCTCGTTGCTTCGTCTCGACGTAGACCGGCACGAAGGCCGACGCCAACGATCCCGCCAACAAACCGCTGACGACCATCGGAAACGTCAACGCCGCGAAGAACGAGTCCATCTCCGCACGAGCACCGAACTGCCGCGCCAACAAAACTTGGTAGGCGAACTGCAATCCCATCTGACTCAACGTCAGTAAGGAAAGAACAGCAACGGATCGAAGCGAGGTTGCAGCTTGCGACATGACAGCTTTCGTTCGTAGCGCGACATGACAGCTTGCCACGTGGACGACATACGAGATTGAGACAGCGGAGCCGAGTGTAGCGGCCATATCAACACGGCGAAAACTGCCTACTTCGCATTATGGCAATTCCGATTTGAAGCACTAAGCTGAGCCATTCATGGTCTCATTGAAGCCTGGCAGACTCTCGTTCTTGGAAAGGTTCCGACAGGTCATGAGACAGTTCATCAAGAACTTCGCCCAACTGGCCGCAGCTCATCTTCCGTTGGCAGAGCCGCTTTATGAATTTGGTGCCCTGCAAGTTCCTGGCCAAGAGGGATTCGCTGACTTGCGCCCTTTTTTTCCAGGCCGTGAGTACGTCGGCTGCGACATGCGAGAAGGTCTGGGAGTTGATCGGATTTTGAACCTGCATCACATCGACCTAGCGGATGAGACCGTTGGCGCGGTGCTGGCTTTAGATACTCTGGAGCATGTCGAGTATCCTCACAGGGCGATGGAGGAAATCCACCGGATCCTCAAGCCTCAAGGGATCGCCGTGATCAGCTCGGTGATGAAATTCCCGATTCATGACTTCCCATATGATTATTGGCGGTTCACGCCGGAAGCGTTCAAATCAATTCTCAAGCCGTTCGCGAGTTCCTTTGTTGGATACGCTGGGGATGAACTTTTCCCGCACACCGTCGTGGGTATCGGATTCAAAGGGGAAGACGTGCGATTGTCAGACGGTTGGAATTCCGCATTCCAACAATGGCAAGAGGCCTCGTTCAATGACAGTGACGAAAGTCACTGGAAGAGGCGGCTTCGGTCGCTGATTCCGCCCATCATTCTGCAATGGAAACGCCAAGTTTTCACGCGACATGATGTCTAGGTGCTGACGCCACCCGGCTCCCAGTGGTAGAGAACCGAAAAACAGAGGTCATGCTTCATCTCCACTTCAGGTCATCTGACGTAACGTGTCGCTCGTGAAATCTGCCGAGTGTCGGCAACTGGGAAGACCCTGATGATGGAGTGCTCGCGATGCGAAGAGTTCTTTATTCGATGGTTTGCTGGAGTGTCGTGATCGCGAGTACCTCGCGATGTGTCGTGGCGGACGAGCCGGTGAACTCACCGGCTGCGACTGCATCAAAGTCAGAAACTGCTGCGTCGGAAGCGACAGCAAACGCGGAAATAAAAACTGGAGACGATCAGTCGACAGCAACGACGAACTCGGATTCACGAGCCGTGGGATCAGATGATTCGGCAGGGGCAATCGACTTTGTTGCTCAAGAACGCCAGAAAGAACAACCGAATCGCGGACCTCGGCGCGGGCCGAGTGATGCAGATCGTGGGCCACAAGGACGAAGTGACGATCGCCGACCAAGCGGTTCCGAACCTCGTGATGGTGAAGAGCGACGTCCGGGTGCTGGCCGGCCGGACAACGGCCATGATCCGCGCGAAGGGCATGATCGCGGTCCTCAGCGCGACGATCATCGCCCGCAAGGTTTTGGTCCGCGCGATGGTGGACGCGGGCCTCAGTTTGGTTCGCCGGGATCACGTGATGGCTTCGGTCCACGCGGTGGATTTGGACCTCGCGATTTTGGTGACCGACATTCGGGACCGGGCAGTCGGCCGGGATCTCGGTTTGAACATCACGATGCGAGACGTGGTCCGCAATTCGGACATCGTGGTTCGCATGGCGAATTTGGTCCTCACCGTTTTCATGATCGGCGTGGCTTCGATGATCGGCGCATGGGATCGCGTGCTCCGCGACATCCTCGGTTTGAAGGACATCGTGGTTTCGGCCCTGGCAGTCGAGGACATGGACCTCGCGAATTCGATCGCTTTTTACCGAGAGAAAGAGGCCACGAGGCTCACCGGCCTCCAATGGGTGAACGTGACCGAGATCATGGACCGCAGTTTGGCCGCTCACCGGGACGCGATCAGGCTGGACCGCCTCAATCGGATCGTGGGCCTTCGCCAGAGCGAATGTTCGAGGAACTGGACACGAACAAAGACGGCGTGATTAGCAAAGACGAGTTCATGAAGCGGCACGCTCCGTCGGACGCGCATCGCAATGACACTCAGCGCGGCAACATCGACCCGATGGGGCGGGGACGTCCTGGATTCGGTGGTCCGGGTTTTGGCCGACCAGGACAAGGTCCGGGGATGTCTGGTCCGCCGTCCATCGAAATGATTTTTGGTCGAATGGATCGCAATCATGATGGCAAGATCACGAAGGACGAGGTCCCTGATTTTCTTTGGGGACGCCTGTCGGAAGCCGACGCCGACAAAGACGGTGCGGTCAGCAAAGCAGAACTGGAAAAGCACCATCAAAAAATGCGCGGAAGTCAGAGGCCGGAAGGACGTGGCAGCCGTCCGGAAGAGAATCGACCGGTGGACGAAAAAGCGAAGACGCCGTCGGCGTGATATCGAAATTGAGATCGGCTAGGTGTTGTTTAACCGCAAGCCGCAGGCGTGCGCGTTTCGGAGCGGTCCAAACGTTGGCGTATCAACGCGCGTGCCTGCGGCATGCGGTTAAACAACTTCTTAGGAGTTGCGTTCGCGATGCGAGTTCTTGTCGTTGAAGATGAACCGGACGTGAGACGAGCGGTCTCGGAATACCTGCGTGAAGAAGGTTATGCCGTCGATGCGGCGAACGATGGTGAGGACGGCCGGTACAAGGCAAACGCTTGGGAATACGACGCGATCCTGCTCGACGTAATGCTGCCAAAGATCGACGGCTGGACGCTGTTGGCGGAGATTCGGAAGACGAAGAAGACGCCGGTCTTGATGTTGACCGCTCGCGATGCCGTGACCGATCGAGTGCGCGGGCTCGATACCGGCGCAGATGATTACCTCGTGAAGCCGTTTGAACTGTCTGAATTAGCGGCTCGATTGCGAGCGTTGATTCGTCGCGCGGCGGGACAGCCTCGACCGGTTCTGGAAATCGGTGACGTGAAGATTGAACTCGCGTCGAAGACGGTGACGCAGGCGGGCGAGTCGGTCAATCTGACGGCGAAGGAGTATGCTCTGTTGGAATTCTTGGCGATTCACCGTGGCAAATTGGTGACACGTTCCATGATCTATGAGCATCTCTTTGATGAAGATGAGGATTCGTTATCAAATCTCACGGACGTGTATGTTTTCAATCTTCGCAAGAAGCTGGGACGAGATTTCATCGCGACTCGTCGCGGTCAGGGTTACATGATTCATGGTTAAGTCGCTGCGTTGGCGTCTGCAAGTGTGGCATGCCGTGGTGCTCATGGCCGTGCTGACGATCTTTGGCGGGATCGTTTACGAACTGCATTGGCGGACGCGACTGCAACAAGTGGATGCGGAATTGGACCGCACCGTCGAAGTGGTGATCTCGCAGTTGCGACGCTTGCTGCCGTGGCCGTCGATGTTTCCTCAACCGGGCCGCTGGCCCGCTTACGTACCTCAGCAAGATCAGGTCGTTCGCACGCGAGCGGTGGACGCCGGTCGCAATGAAAACAAGTCTGCGGAGACACCAAAAGAGACTCCGAAAACGGATGAGTCGAAATCAGAGAGTGACGCAGGACCGCGACCGGGCACTGGTCGCGGTGATCGTGAAGGCGAGCCAAATCGCAATCGTGAAAGAGATCGTGGACGTGGTGGGCCGGGGCGAGGTCGCGACGGGCGTCCGCCGGGAGGTGGGGGTCCGCCATTTGGAATTCCCGGATTTGGAATGCAGCCGGGGTTCGGCGCACCACCAGGATTCGGATTCCCTCCCGGTCAAGGAAACAATCAGGGACTCAAACTACCCGATGAGTTCTTGCAACTGTTTCAAGGAGAAGAAGAGTCGCGGCCGTACTTTGTGATTTGGGATCGGACTGGCAAGCAGTTGCAGAAATCAGAATCCGCTCCGGCAGTCGATTACCCGAACGTGCATATTGGCCGTGATGAAATTCCGGTGCGCGAGGTGCGGTTGCGAGACGGTTATCGCGAAGTGATTCATGCCATTCGCTTTGACATCTGCGTTTTGGTTGGTCGTTCGATCCAGCCTGACATCGCGGAGCAACATCAATCGGGAGTATTGCTGGCACTCGCTGGTTTAGTCGTTTTGATTGCGGGGCTCGTCGGCGGTTGGTGGTTGTCGTCGCGAGCGATTCGACCGATCGCCGTAATGACAGCGACAGCGGACGCGATTTCGATCCGCAATCTCTCCGAACGAATCGACGTGCGTGAGACAGACTCCGAACTTGAGGAGCTCGCGACCGTGTTGAATCGAACGTTCGATCGCTTGCAGGCGGCGTTCGAACAACAAAGCCGTTTCACCGCCGACGCCTCTCACGAACTCCGCACGCCGCTATCGGCCATCTTGATGAACACAGAACTGGCGTTGTCGCGTCAACGATCTCCAGAGGAATATCGCACGGCACTGGAAACGTGTCGTCGAGCCTCGCTGCGGATGAAGTCGTTGATTGAATGCCTGCTCGCACTCGCTCGATTTGATTCTGGCAACTCCGCGCTCGATCCGCGCGAACTTGATTTAGAACCGGTCGTTCAAGATTGCGTCGATCTCATGCGACCGTTGGCGGACGAGCGGCACATCTCGATCAATCGCTCAACCGCGCCGACAACCGTTCGCGGCGATCACGACCGCATCGCTCAAGTGGTGACGAACTTGCTCTCGAACGCGATCCGCTACAACCGCGACGGGGGCGAAGTAAAGCTCGGTGTCGCTGCAGAAAACGGCCACGCGGTCATCACCGTGAGCGACACGGGCCTCGGTATCGCACCCGAAGAACTGCCGCACATCTTCGACCGGTTCTATCGAGCCGACAAATCCCGTTCGCGAGCCGACGGCGGCAGCGGACTCGGCTTGGCGATCTGTAAGACGATCGTCGATGCCCACGGCGGCACAATCACCGCTCGCAGCGAACCGCAGCAGGGAACCACGGTTGAGGTGCGGCTGCCGAGGCCGGAATGAGCACACCAGAAAGCAAAATGTCCAAGGCTCAAAACATAAGGCAGCAGAACCGAAACCAAAAAGATACGTGTAAAAAGCCCACATGCTTCCGACAAAGACTCTAATCTGTGTTTTTCCGTGGCCAAAAAGTTTCTGAAGCTTGGCCACAGATTGAGTACGGATCAGGCTCCCTCCCTCCACGCAACGCTTCGCTTTCTTTCCACGCTCACGCGCAACATACTGGCGGCCCGATTTTTCCTGCTTCCCGCCTCACGAGATTGACCGCACACCATGAGCGATTTCTTCACCCAATTGATCGAGGCCAAGTCCGCCGGTTCGGTGGCCGTGTTTGAAAAACTGCTCGAATCGCTGCGGTCTCAAAAAGACTTTCACAAGCTTTTCGATGCAACGCTCATGCGCAAAAAGCATGAGCTAGAACTGCCGCTGTTGCGACCAACGTCGTTGGAAGACGTCCCCGCTGAGAAGCGAGCGGAGTTTGAAAAGACGTATGTCAAAGCGGCTCGCGAAGTCGGACATCTTTTTTTGGAAGCGGGTCAAATTGCAAATGCCTGGCTTTACTTCCGCACGATCCGCGAACCAGAGCCGGTCACAAAAGCGCTCGCCGCAATGCCCTCACGCCGCGAACCGGGTGACGAAACCGAAGAGCTGATTCAAGTCGCGCTGTTCGATGGAGCAAATCCCGCGAAGGGGGTCGAATGGATGCTGCGAACTCACGGAACGTGCAGCACAATCACATCGCTAGAACAACAAATGGGCCGCATCCCGGCC
>JAYUFI010000769.1:0-4019 GCA_043738805.1 Planctomycetaceae bacterium
AAGACCTTCCTAACGACATCAATCATCCGCGAGCGTTTCGCGAATCAACTGGATTGATGTGTTCGGCATCTTGGGTCGATTCGTAAAGCTGACCATCAAACAAGGACCAGTCGAGCACCTGATGACTCAGCTTTGCGAACTCTCGACATAACCGGCCGAATCGGTTGATCTGCGCGGCTTCCGATCGAATACAAAACTCTACGATCTCACGATCCGGTAACTCTGCGTTGTTGTTGAAGCGAAGCTGGATCGCGCAGTGTCCGAGTGGGTCCACCGTGAACACGCGGAGGCGGAAATAGAACGCAAACCTGTCCTCGGGACGTTCAGAGCCCACATCCCAAAGGAACACGCTCTGCGCGTGCTTTGGAAATGTTTCCATAGCGTCGGCCCACTCAATGAGCGCGGCAGTATTCAGGTAGAACTCCAGCTTGCCGCAGAGGTGGCCGTTCGAGGCTGTCATCATCAGATTTAAGTGATACGGCTCTTCGTATGGGTATCGCGTAATTCGAATGTAGGGATTCATTTCCTGGCCTCCGAAACCAATCCCGGCAATCGCCCGTTGAGGTCACCGGCAAATCGCGATGTCTGGCTGTCGCCGAAGGAGGTCGTCGGGATGCCGAACAGATTCAGCAACTCGACGTACAAGTTGGCCATCGGGGCTTTCTTGTCGAACGCCAGATGTCGGCCGGTTTCCAAAGCGCCGCCTGCCTTGCCGGCGAGGACAACCGGGTAGTCGTCTCGACCGTGGCCGCCGTCGGCCATGTACGACGTGTAGAGCAACACTGTGTTATCGAGCAACGTGCTACCTTCCTCGTCGATTTCGCGCAGCTTGCGGACGGTCTCGGCGAAGAGTTGCGTGTACCAGGCGTGAATCTGGCGACAGGCTTCGCGGGCGATCGGATCGGCGTCCTCGGGGCGAGAGGCGTTGCCTTGATGTTCCAGCGTGTGGCAATGCCGCTCGTAGCCGACCGTGACGACGCCGGGGAACATGCTCTCGTCACTGCCAGCCGCCACCGTGACCACGCGAGTGGTGTCGGTCTGAAACGCCAGCACCTGCATGTCGGCCAGCAGCCGGATGTAGTCCGCGTGCCGCGATGGGTCTTGATCGATCGGCCGAGTGATCTCCCAGATCGGCGTCCCGAGTTTCGGTAGAGATTCCGGAAGACGGAGTTTCGACAAGCCGGGGCTGGCCGAGTCGAGTGCATCCTGCCTCTGCCGCGCCTCAATGAATGCGATCCGCTTCTCGACGGAACGGACCGAATCCAAGTATTGATCGAACTTCTGCTGATCGCTGCGTCCCAAACCGCGCCGCAGATCATTCGCCTGACCGAGCACCAGATCGAGCACGCTGCGATCGAGCGAATCGTTACTCGGTGCGGTCGTTGTCTCGACAGAACCAGCTTCCGCACGGCGTTTCCAATTCGGCACGACCGGCTGCCGACCGCGAAACATGCGATCAAAGATCAATCGCGGATTCCCTTCATACGGCACGACCGAGTCTCGCGATCGAAACGAGTAATTCTTTTCGCCACCATTCAGTCCAATCTCCAGCGATGGCAACAACGTCTCCTTGCCGAGCACTCGCGCGGCGGCCTGATCGACCGAGACATCGGCGAACAGCTTGCCCCCTTCCTTCTTCACGGAACTCGCTCCGGTCAGGTGCAGCAGCGAGCAATGCTCGTGAGCATTCAAGTTGTCCGACCGCCCCGCATGGCACAGCCCACTGATGACCGTGATGTCGTCCTTCGCGAATTCCAGCGGACGCAGAATCGACGGCAACTTCGCCAACGGCCCGGCCTCTTGGGGCTTCCACGATTCGAGCACAGTCCCGCCCGTGACGGTGAAGATGCCCAGCCGCACTGGCGGCTTCGCGGCGACTGCGGCGGCCGATGCGACTCGCGCCGGAAACAGCGACTCGAAGAACGGCAGCGACAGCACAGCTCCCGTGTTGCGAAGCAGTTTGCGACGTGAGATTGTCTGGGAAGTATTCATCGGATCGGGCTTTCTCATTCGTGGCAGTCGAAACGCCACCAACGTAGGACGGGCACTCTTGCCCGTCAAAACAATTGAGACGGGCAGGAGTGCCCGTCCTACTTTCGGTACTGAAACGGATAACTCTTCACGATCTCCATCACAAGCGTTGAAAAGCGATAGTCGTCGGTCTTCAGTTGTGTGGCGATCTGTCGGACGGGGCAATCGTCAAAGTCTTCCAGTTCTCGGCCGAGAGCGTAGGTCAGCAGTTGCTCGGTGAGGTTACGGACGAAGTCGGACTTCCGCGCGAGGATCACTTGTTTGAGGTCGGCGACGCCGTTCAGCTTTTCGCCGGTCGGCAGTTCGCCGGTGACGTCCAGCGGTTGATCACCGAGCTTGTCTCGCCAGCGGCCGACGGCGTTGTAGTTGTCGAGCGCGAAGCCCAGCGGGTCCATCTTGCGGTGACACGCGGCACACGCGGCGTCTTGAGCGTGCTGAGCCAGTTTTTCTCGAAACGTCTGGATGTCCTCTTTCTTCTTGCCCGGTTCGTCTTTGATCTGGCTAACGTTGGCAGGCGGTGGTGGTGGCGGCGCGCCGAAGACGACTTCCAAGATCCATTTGCCGCGCATTGTCGGACTGGTCCGCGAGGTGTGCGATGTGATCGCCAACACGCTCCCCATGCCGAGCAACCCACCGCGACGATCTTGCGGTTTCAGAGCGACGCGCTGTAACTCTTTGCCCTTCACGTCCGGCAGGCCGTAATACTTGGCGAGTTCCTCATTCACGAACGTGTAATCGGCGTCGAGCAATTCCAGCACGCTGCGGTCTTCGCGGCGGAGCGTGTCGAAGAACAGCGTGGTCTCGTCGAACATCGCCTGTCGAATGTTGGCATTGAATTCGGGGAAGAACTCGGTGCTCGGCCGAGCGGTCGGTAGTTTGTGAAGTTGCAACCAATGCACGGCGAAGTTGTCCGTGAGCAATCGAGCGCGAGGGTCCGCCAGCATCCGTCGCACTTGCTGTTCAAGGACGGTCCCCGCACCAATCCCGCGAATTTCAATTTCGGCGATGTTGCCGAACGAGTTCTTCGGTGGCACATAGCGGACGTATCGCCGCTCGACCGGTTGATCGAGGTCGCGCGTCACCCACCCGCGTGACGGCGCTTGCATGACTTCCAACAACTCGACGACGTCACTGCTGAAATCCGGCGTACTGGAGGCTTGAAACTTGCCGCCGACCAAACGCTGTTCGAGGCCGATGCGTCCAGCAAAACGAACTCGACCGATCGGTTTGACTTCGCCGAGATCGAGTCCGATCCAATGGCTATTGGCATCGGGACCGTCGAGGTTCGTCAGCAGGTCGCCATCGAAAACCTTGTCGCGGTTGTTGCCTTGATGGGTTTCCGAACCGGGTGCCGAGATCGGTGTGCCGACGAACTTCACCGGCTCGGATGATGGCCCCGGTGCCGTGAGACAACCGCGATCCGCGAGTTCCAGCAACTCGTCGTCGGGCATACTCGACCACAGGAAATACGACAGCCGCACGGCGAGTTCATGGTCACTGACCGGACCGAAATCGCTTGCCGCGGTAGCCGAACTCGTGAGAGTTCGGACCGAAGTCTCACGACTTCGGCCACCGTCTTGCTCGACGCGATACAGAAACTTCGGCGAGACGAGCACTGCTTTGAGCATCACACGGATCGAGTCGTCGTAGCTCTTCTTCAAGACCGTCGCGCGATCAAACAGCGTCAGCAATCGCTCGATGTCGGTTGGTACTGCTTGACCACGATACGCGCGGCGCACGAACGCGGTGATCAGCGATCGCGCGGCATCTCTGGGATCGACGCCCGTCGGCGGCGCGACCTCATAGTCGGCCTTCCGCCAGTCGCCCGGTTTGAGCAAGAACATCTGCTCGCGACTGTTCCGCGCTTGTTCTTGAATACGACCATCGACTGACGAACTCAGCTCGGTGCCAAAGAACCGATCGAGAATCTGATCGGCCGCCGCGAAATACTTTTCCAGCAGAGCCGGCGGCATCTCAAGCGCCGCCGC
>JAYUFI010000770.1:0-4017 GCA_043738805.1 Planctomycetaceae bacterium
GACAAGTCAGGCTGGCATCCGTGTGGGAAATGTTGGAGGGTGATATACCTCCTGCGGCGTGCGGTTAAACGATTGGACAAAACATCTCATCGAAGACCGTGCGAGGTATAACTTTCTCAAACTGAGCAGTCTTCACCGCCAAGGCGCAAAGTACGCGAAGGAACACTCCAAAGTCAGTTCTTAATAGCCGTGATGCAAGGCGACTTTGAAAACGGTCATCTTCCTGGTTTCTTTGTGGCTCTTCGCGTTCTTTGCGCCTCTGCGGTGAAATTCCCTTCCCGGAAAACGCTCAGTTTGAGTAACTCTGGCGTCACTCCACGCGAAGACGTTTTCCTTCGCCGCTCAATGGGGTCAGCGTGACGCGATGAATTCGGTAGCGGCAGTCATACGCTCCCAAAAACAGCGCGTTGTCGTGTGGTGTCTTCCAGTAGTCGGACAGACTCAGTCGTTTCGCCTCGCCATGCCAGTCGATCAACTCCTGGCCATCGGAGGTGACGGTGACGGAATCCTTCTTCACCGTGCAGATGATTTGCGACGGGCGGTTCTGTATGAGCACTGGTCGTCGAACTGTCGTGACGTTTGCTCCGACATTCTTGCCGTCAATGTCTTCGATCGCGCTGACCGGAGCCGCCTCTTTCTGAGCATAGTTGACCAGCACTTGAAACCGCTGACCTCCCAATCGCTGGCCCAGGATCAAACCGTTCGGTTCATCGAGCGGCTCGGCGATGACGACCAGTTCGTATTCTTCGGGCGGTTGATACGGCAGTTCGATGCGCGAGCCGTACGCTTTCGGCGATTCGAGTTTCCCGTCGGCAGCGATCCACTCGCCGGAGACCCGATCCTTCGTGACATCCACCAGCGCAAGCAAGTCGATCGACTCGCTGGGGGCGATTCGTTTTCCGACTTGCGGGGCGTTCGTCGGCTTCTCTGACGCACCGAAATCAGGTGATCGCGGTGACGGATTTTGGTCCGGTTTCTCGCGGACTTGGAAGTAGCCCCATAACTCGACATCGCGACCGTCATCGAGCACAGCGTCAACGCGATAGCTCACCGGCGTCGCGCGGTCGAATTGGCCGAGCGGAACGGAATCGAGAGCGTTTGCTTTGAAGAGCCGTTCTTGGTTCGGCACCTTGTTGAAGGTCGATGATGCGGTGACAGCGGACTCGACCCACGGACCCGAGAGTTCAGTTTGAAATCGGACTCGCAACGACTTGATTGTTGTTCCTTCCGGCCACGTCAGCTTCAGTGACACCGGTTCGTTCAGCTTGGGCACGAGCGGTTCGGGCAAGGCTTTGAAGACCGAAAACAAATCCGCTTTCCGGTCGATCGGCTTCTCCGGCGGCATCCAACCGAGCCGTTTCTTCTGCGCGTCATCAAGCCATGATTCGCTGATCCAGCCGTTGTACTGACCGAGGCTCATCACGGAGCCATTCCCTGGTTCCGGATGCGGCAGGCCAATCGTGTGCCCGACTCCTTCGTGATAGACCACGCAATCGGTGCCGGAGTACGGGACTCGCCAACCATCAGCACTGACCAAGCCCCAGCCCATGCCGCGATCGGCAAGGTATGTCGCTCGCGCACCGCCGGCGGTCGCACCGGGAAAGTGCCGACCGTTCGAGTAGTTTCCTTCAAACACAAACTTCCCGTCCGCAATCGGCTTCACGCGAAAGAAGTCATCGAGTGGTCGCCAGTTGATATCACTGAGCACCAGCAAAATCGGAAACGCCTTCCGCTCTTTCTTGGCCAACTGCAACGCACCGTCTACTTCGCGAAGTGTTTGAAAGAAGATGAAGTCGCCATTGCCGTCACGGAGTTGTTCGACCGTCCGCGCGGACGTGAACGGCTCCGCTTGCAACACGGTCTGCATGACCGATTGCCCTTGAAACTCACGCTCATGAAACCGCTCGATCCGACGGCAGAAGTAACTCGCTCGCTCCTTCCAATCCGGCAACGCCGTGCGTCCCTTCGGCAAGAAATAGACAACAGTCACTTCAATCCGGTCGATCGCATGTTTGCCGTCCCACGTCTTCAGTTCCGCGCGAGCTGACTCGGCGATGAAGAACGAGAGCAACCAACAAACCCCGACGCCAAGAGTCCGCTGCCATGAGTACATGCCGAAGTTCTCCAGAAAGAAAGAGCGCGACGCGAAGACGTGCGAAGCGTAGCACAGGCGGCTCGCCTGTGATGCCTCTGTAGGACGGGCACTCTTGCCCGTTGTTTGACGTTTGACTTTCGACGGGCAAGAGTGCTCGTCCTACAAACTTGCTTCTGGAGAGGTTCCTAACTCGCCTTCAACATCAACTCCACGGCTTCGCGACCGGTCATACCAATGCGGATGCCGAACGATTCCGCCTTCGGCGTACAGCCGACGATTTTGGAATCGAACAGGTCTTCCGGTTCGGACAACGGCTGAGCCGGCGTCCCTTTGCAAATGGCGATCGCCTGCCCGAACTCGGCAGGAGTTTTCAAATCGTAGATGCCACAGCCGACGATCCCCGCCGCTGTCAGGATCGAGCAGTATTGCCCTTGATGCCAGCGGTTGCTGATCCCGATAGCTGTTCCATTTTCAAAGGTCAATTCCCGGCTGCTGGTACGGGGGATGGCGTTGGTCATGTTATGGTCCTTAATCGTGGCCATCCCGCTACTTGTTCGTGATTTCTGTTCGGACTGCACACATTGGTGCAGATCAGCCGCGCCGCTTAACTGGACACAGCCCCACGACAAAGAACAGCGCACAAGCGGCCGAGCAAGTCCCCGCGAACCAGTCACCATAAGCGACATACAGGCTGCGGCGATTGTCGAGCGGGACCGTGTCGATCACCGCGCCGTTGAACGACTTCCGCCAACGTCCGGTTGCCGGATCGACGAGCGTCGTGCGAACCGGTTCGATCATGACTGGAACACGGCGGTCAGATTGATCGCGACCGGCATCTTGAACGAATTGACGCGGTTGATTCCATGTGGCATCGCCGTCGATCAACACTTCCGGTTCGCGGACGACACCATCGCCGTCGATGATCGCCGAGATGCCGGTGTTGACCGCTCGCACCAGCGGCGTACGGCATTCAACCGCTCGGAAGGCCGACGTGATGAGATGCTGATCCAGTTCGCTGCTGCCGTGAAACCAGCCGTCATTCGTGAGGTTCAAAAGGCAAGCGAGTCGCTCACCGTTCGGTGACTCATTCGTCGGCATCTCAGTGAGCGAGGCCGATCGAACGACATCGCGCACCATGTGCGGCACCGTATCCTCGAAGCAAATAATCGGCGCGACACGCCATTTTCCACAGCGGAACGCGACGGGGCTGATTCCCTGGCTGATGCCGAAGTCTTCAGGCATCGGTGTGAAGTTCGCCAACCACGGAAGCGATTCCTTCAACGGGATGTACTCGCCGAAGATCACTCGGTGCAGCTTGTCGTAGCTGCTGACGAGGCCGCGATCAGGCGTGACCAGCGTTGCTGAATTGAAATGCTTGAGTCCCGACGGATCAGCTTGAAAGCGGTCGAGGCCGATAACCATGTTCGCTCCGCTGCGCTGACTCATTTCCGTCAGCGCGTTCCGGACATAAGGATCACGCCAACTCTGAACGGGAACATTCGGAGCGACACGGCGCAGGTCCGATTCGCTGAGGTCCGGATCGGCGTCAACCAGCGGCCAGCGAAACATCGTCTCCGGCCAAACGATGATGTCCGGTTTGTGTCGCACCGCGTAGCCGGTCAGCACATCGTGAGTCGAAAAGATTTTGCCGTACTCGGACTCGTCGTGCTTCATCGAAGAGATGAAATTTCCTTGAATCATCGCCACACGTGGGCCCGACTCGAATTGTGCCTGACTGCGACGGACATATCCGTAAACCACCGACGTGATCACGACGACCAAGCACGCAGCCACGGATAACACTTGGCGACGCACCCGGCCTCGCGAGTTCGCGGACGGTCCATCGTCTGGTTGCGGCAAGTGGCTCAATTCAACAGGAAGTTGCACTGGCGAAATCAATCGCAAACGTTGCAACAAATGTT
>JAYUFI010000771.1:0-1478 GCA_043738805.1 Planctomycetaceae bacterium
CGCCGTCGGCGGCATGTTGCTGAGCCTGATTGGAATGGTCTTGGCGGCGACCGGACACTTGCCGCCAGTCGCCGGCGCGATCGCTCAAGAAGTCATCGATCTGCTCGCGGTGTTGAATGCTCTGCGTGCGGCACGGTCGTCGGGAAGTCTGACGGATTTCCGCGCGTAGGATGGGCACTCTTGCCCGTCCGGTTTCGCTGCACGAGCCAGCGAGTTCATAAATGGTTGTGAGCGATCCAACGCAAACCGCGCGCGATTCAGCACATCCCGCGTAGTGCAAAACCCGCGAGTTACCGACGCAAGGCCGGTGGGGTTGCTCGTTTGATGATGCGTCCGAAGCAGATCAACGACAGACGTGAGGCGTTGGCGCAGACTTTGCTTGCCAGAGAGCTTCGCGTACTCTCTGTGGTGACGTACCTGCGGAGAGCGTTTCTCACACTCGGCCGAGTTGGCTGAGCATTGATTTCAAATGCTGAGGATCTCGAAATGAAACTGAATCGCGCTCGCTGTTTCGTGTTGGGAATAGTCGGATTGTTGGCTGGTTTCGCGTTGCTGCCGACTCAAGGTTTCACTGGCGGTGGAGGTGACGCCGCTGTCGAGCGGACTCGCAAGCAGACACGAATGCTGGACGATCTCTACAAGACGGCGATCGTGCTCATCACCGAACATTACGTGAAAGGAGACGAACCGGCCGCTGCCGTGGCTGGTAAGTTGCTGTGGAAGGAGATGAAGGCCAAGGGACACCACGAAGTGCGCCTGCTGGATGCAACGGGCGATCCGATCGAGGCCTCTAATGTCCCGGCCGATGATTTTGAGGCGGCGGCTCTTAAAGAAATCATCGCCGGCAAATCGTCGGTCGATCGCGTGGTTGAGAAAGACGGCAAACGATTTCTCCGCACGGCCACGATCGTCCCGGTGGTGATGACCAAATGCGTCTCGTGCCATCCGCACTACGCCAAGGTTCCCAAGGGCCAAGCGATCGGGACGCTGGTTTACACGCTGCCGGTCGAATAGCGACTCTCGGAACACGGGGCGGTAGTCTTTTTCATGCCGCACAGCATCAGCAGACATGCAACTCGTTGTTGACCCGCTCGACTCCGGGGGCAGACAAGGCAATGTTCTGCACGAGTTGCTTCAAATAGTACGTCGGCACTCGGCCGGAGATGATGACGGCACCCCCCTCGCATCGCAGATCAACGCACCGAAGCTCTCCATAACCGGTGCGATTCAAGGCGTCCTGAATGGCCGCTTGGATCGACGGCAAATCGTCGTGTTGCCGGCTCATCGAAACGATCGAACCCAACTGCCGGGGCGCAGTCGTGACAGCCATGTCAGTCTCCTTCAGGGGATTTTGGATCCTGGACGACGGCGGTCGTAAGCAGATGCAGTGCCGGTCGTGTGATTCTCACGATCATTGATCGACAAGAACGGTCTGCACAGCGAATTCGCTACAACAGCCGAACGAAAGTTTTTCGGCG
>JAYUFI010000772.1:0-1476 GCA_043738805.1 Planctomycetaceae bacterium
AGTCAGCAAATGGGGTCCGCCGTAATGAATCGGTTTGAGATCTGTCGGCGGCGGCGGTTGAAAGTGCGATGCGAATCCCATCGCACGTCGCATGTCCAAATCGTAACCGAGCAGCACATCGTCGCTGGCCGAAGACTTTGAATTCGAATCGTTCTTGCCCCGTTTGGCGATCATGAGCGCAGGCCTTTCGTGGTTGCAGCGTGTTTGTGAAACAAGCGACAAGGGAAAAACAGCAATTCAATGAATTAGGAAAATGAGTCGGCCAACTGTTGCAGCGTCACCCGCAGGAGGTATTGCCGCAACTTTCGTACGACGAACGTCCACGTTCATCGGAAGCAGCCGAAATCAGGTCTCTCGAGGCAGACGTGGACGTCTGTCGAACGAAGCCGCTCGTTGGCGATCGATTTGATCGAGGCAAACTTCGGTGACCGTGCCCTTCGAGATCCGACGTGTTGTTGACTTGCCAAGCATCCTGTTGGCCGCGTTCCACCACCACGGCGTACGTTCGAGCTTGCGTCGGGAAGGGGTCGTCGCGCACTCGATATCGTTGATCTGCAGAAAAACGATGAAGCACACGTTAACAATTGACGAAGTAATTCCAAGCGCCAGGCATTACGCCGAATGACGGGTTTGACGGTGCGAAAAACAAGATTGTTTTTTCGGCGTCCGCACGTCATGCATGGCACGTCGTTTAACGCTTTGCTGCGGGCTCAGGGTTGAACGATCTTATCGCGGCTTTCGCGGTGGCACGGGCGAAATGGGAATCAACTCGTCGGACAGCAGCCGCAAATCCGGAACACATCGCTCCTGGTGTGACTGTACCAACTTTCGAAGCTCGGCCGGTGTCAGGTCCGCGCGTGTGTGCAGGATGAATGGTCCCCCCGCCGGTCTCACTTCGCCGTCGGTCCACGAACTGCGGCCCATCCAACTGCCGATCAAAAACTGTGCGTCTCTCAGTTCGTCCTTCGACACGACCATGTTGGTCGTACCACTCTCTTCCCGCGGATCGACGCCGCGCCATTGCAGATGCCACACCGTTGCATCGTGATAGCCAATCGGTCGGCCGAAGACTCGGACGTGCAGCGGATCGCCGGCGGGGTTGCCGAGGGTAAAGGCTCCAATGAGGTTGCCATTCGACGTGCATTCCAGGTTGGCGCGCCCGGCAAACCAAACTCGGCGACTTTCGACACTCAGTGTCGGCGCGTAATCGCTGACGTGATAACTGCAGGGGAACCGGGACAGCCAGCGTGTCAGCTCTTCGGCCTGTTGCTTGACCTTTTGCTTCTGTGCGAAGGCCGTTTGAAGAGAGTCTTTCAACATTCTCAGCGCCGCTTGCTTTTCGACGCCCGCGTCACCTTCAGCCGCGACCGCGGTAGTCGTGTTTCGTTTGCGCCGGGGCTGCGGCAGCAGGGCGGCAATGAACGGGATCTGGCGGTGATCGTCGGGCGGAAGTTCGAGCACCTCCAGTGTTCGTTC
>JAYUFI010000773.1:0-4001 GCA_043738805.1 Planctomycetaceae bacterium
TCCTTCAACATCCGTTTGACTTGCTGTTGAACGATGTCGGGCTTGTGGAGTTCATCGCGTTCGGCGAGCGACAGTAGTTCGTCATCGGGCATCGAACTCCACAAGAAGTACGACAGCCGAGTTGCGAGTTCAAACTGGCTCACTTCGTGTTTGGCTTGCGGATCGTTCGGATTCGCGTCTTGTTCAATGCGGAAGAGAAAATTGGGCGAGCACAAGACTCCTTGCAACGCGAACTGCATCCCGCGTTCAAACGTCTCGCCTTGTGAGACCGCCATCTCGACGAGCGGCACGAAGCGATTGATCTCGTCGTCGGTCACTGGTCTGCGGAACGCTCGACGCAAGAACGGACGCAGGTTCTCGCGAGCCGCATCAACGAGCGGGCGAATCTCATTCGGCGTGGCGACGATCAGCTTGCGATGCGATTCCGGCAAGTCTTCCGGTTGCACGTCCAGCGGGCCGATGACTTCGAGCCAACTGACATACAAATTGCGATCGTTGCTCCCTTGCTTCCCTTTCGCATCGTAGAAGTCATTGAGAAATGCGGCGGAAAACTGATGCGAACCGCGTTCAATTGTGGTTCGGAACTCATAATCGTCAGCGACATGCTTCCCTTTGACCTCGAATGTGTGGACCGGTTTGCCGTCGATCTGAAAGCCCATTTTCGCTAGATCAGAACCGGCTTGATCAGCCGCCGCGTGTGCTCGCAGAATGTACTCGGCCTTGCGTGGAAAGTTGTGCTCGGCAGTCACGTGCCCGTCAGAAACGATCGCCCAGACGTCGCCGTTATCGTGAGCACCTCCCTTGGGCTTGAGCTTGTCACTGGCGATGCGAGTCTTCTTGGACTTCGACGGATCGGCGGAGCTAATCACCTTCTCGCTGATCCGTTCCGCCGCATCGAGATACTTCTCCATCAACAGCGGCGAGACTGACAGCACGTCGCCGATGTTGTCGAAGCCGTAGCCGACATCATCCGACGGAAAATCATCGGCCGGGCTGAAGTCGATGCCGAGCAGATCGCGAATCGTGTTGTTGTACTCCACGCGGTTCAGACGGCGGACGGTGACTCGACCGGGATCGCGGTTGAGCTTGCAGTCGATGTTGAAAAGCTTGTCGTCGAGCCACGCGGTGACCGCGAGAAACTCATCGTGAGTCGGTCTCGCTCGGCCATCTTCGACCGGAGGCATCGCTTCGATCTGCAACATCGGAAGCACTTTTTCCCAATGCTTGCGACCCTTCAAAACGGACGCCTCGCTATCAAACGAATGCAGCGCGATGCCCCCTTCGGCACTCTCCGCCCCGTGACATTCCACGCAATACTTTTTGACGAACGGGGCGATCTGTTGTTGATACGTGTCCGGCTTTGCAGCGGCGAGTTGTTTCGGTTCGATTGCGCCGGTGCCCCAAATAACAATGCTGATCAACACGAGCGAACCGAATCCGGCAGCACTCCACAACGGCCACAATCGGCGAGCGATCCCGCGTGCCGGGCACTTCGTGGCGGACGCGCTTCGCGTCCGTTTTGGTGTGGTTGCAACGGCCGTCTTCGCCAGCGCTTTTTTCACACCGACTGGAACGCGAGCGGCATCCACCTCGGCGACCACATAAGCCGCACCGCAGTCTTCGATCGGACAACGTCCCTTTTTTCCCACATGCTTCGCGCTAACTTTGAACGTCGCTCCGCAATGAGCACAGGTAATCGCGATCAATTGAGGAGTTTGGCCAGACATCGGATTCACATTTTGGCGGGAGAATGGGCAGGTTCGGGGAAAGTCTACTACGCTTCACGAGGGTACGACAGCATATTGCCGAGAACTCGCGAGACTCCTTCGTAGAACGGTTTTCTAGGGAGAAGAAAAGGGGTTGGTGCGTCGCCGTCAAACCAATCTTGAGCCGGCGACGACCTGAATGCCTGAACCAAGAACGCCGCGTCCGATCCCTCGCTCGCGTCAGGCCGGCGAACGAAAACGGAAAAGCTCAGTTCCCGAAACCGCACGCCGAAGAACTTCGAGTCGCACGCCACCACCAACACTCGCGCCCGGCCTGCGTGTTCCACCGGAGTTAAACCCTCGACCCTGAGCCGCTCCGCCCAAAACCCCAAGTCCGCCGAGCCAAGCAGCGAGACTTCGCGCACATGGGCAAGTTCCGCGACGTATTTCACAGCGCTGGTTCCAACGCGAATTGTGTGATTTCAATGACCACGCGCTTGTTGTGTTCCGCCCCAACGGGGCAGCCATAAGCCAGCCCAGGGCACCGCCCTGGGGACAAATTTCATGGAGCGGCCGAAGCCCTGAAAGGGCGACACCAAGAAATCGTTTGAGCGAGTGTCGCCCTTTCAGGGCTTCAGACATTTTGGGATTCGCGAACCCAGGGCAGCGCTCCCGTTGGTCGCTTGCCCTGGGCTGGCTTATGGCTGCCCCGTTGGGGCGAAAGCGCATTCCTCGAAAGCGTTGCCGAAATCTGCTCGGCCTTCTGTCGAGCCACGGCGTCTTGCACGAGTTCCAAAGACTGCCAAGGAACGACTGCGGCCAAATCTTCGCCCGCTCGGCGCACGATGACCGGTTGCCCATTCGTCGCGACTCGGCTGAAGACCTCGGCATCGCCTGCGGCCAATCCCGGCTCGTCCACATGGCTGGGAGCATCCAACGCGAGGGAAGACATGGCGGAACTCCAGATTCAGACTTGCCCACTCGGAGCAAACGGCGCATTTCACGTCACGCTGACGATGCTGCTCGGCGCGGGAAGAGCCGACAAGAACCGTTTGGCGAGTCGTCTTTCCGACGCAGCTTTGACATGCGTCGCTCCGAACGCATCGTTCCCGAAACCGCACGCCGAAGAACTTCGAGTCGCACGCCACCACCAACACTCGCGCCCGGCCTGCGTGTTCCACCGGAGTCAAACCCTCGACCCTGAGCCGATCCGTCCAAAACCCCAAGTCCGCCGAGCCAAGCAGCGAGACTTCGCGCACATGGGCAAGTTCCGCGACGTATTTCACAAGGCGGCTCCCAGCGATGTCCGTAAAGCAAGCTGTGCCATCCGGCGCACGAGGATATTGGAATGAGGCCGCGTGCGGCCCATCACGGCGGAAGAATTCACCAACTCATCCGGAAAGTCGTTGGCAAAGTCTTTCGTCGACAGTAGCTTGATGCCCCATTCCATCAACCACGCCGATGGCCTCCATTGCCAAAGGCCGCGTGCGGTTCACTTATTCTCTTAGGTATCAAGTGCGTCAACTCAGCGGTGTCCATTATCGGCGTTTCCCTTGGGAAGCAACACGCTTCGCCTCTGCACCCGAGGCACTGTCCGACACGACCGACGGCGAAATCGTGCTTTTGTTCACAGATCGAACACAGACGTTCGTGTCGTGGCAAGACGCGCCGGATGAAACAGGTCTCTTATGCACGATTGAATTATCGTCAAAGACATTTTTCATCCCAGACGCCAAGCTTGAGACCGTTGAGGTGTCCGCATCACCGCTTTGGCAACCGCTTCTCGGTGCCGAAGTTAGTATCACATACGTTGATTTCGATCGGTCTGCCATCGAAGTCCGGGGTAACAAATCTCTCCTGTTTTGCTATCTGGACAGAGTAGGAGCAATTCACATTGCGCGACATCTGCCCAGGAGATACTTGAGCGCGGAGCGAGTCTCCTGACCTCGCCGCTTATGTCGCATCGTTCGATCGTTGTCGTCGCGCACGCTGCTCTTCCACGCGACGCTTCAACTCGGCCTCGAAGCCGCGATCGACGGGTTGGTAGTACGTTCGCTCGACGCCGAGGTAGTCTTGATCGACCCAGCCCTCCGGGGCGTCGTGAGCGTACTGATAGCCTTCGCCGTGGACGAGTCGTTTCGCTCCGGAATAGTGGCCGTCGCGAAGATGCGTCGGGACCGGCAGGACGCGCTTGGTACGGACGTCCTCCAGCGCGGCATCGACGGCCAGGTAGCTGGCGTTCGACTTCGGAGCGGTCGCGAGGTACGTCACCGCCTGAGCCAGCATGATGCGGCA
>JAYUFI010000774.1:0-10559 GCA_043738805.1 Planctomycetaceae bacterium
AGCATCTCCCCACCATTCGTGGCGTCCCACACTTTGACTGTCTGATCGACACTGGCCGACGCCAGCCGTTTCCCGTCCAGGCTAAAGGCCACTTTCGTGACATAACCACGGTGCCCTTTCAACGTGAGCGTCTCCTGACCACTTGTGGCATCCCACACCTTCACCGTCTTGTCCGGATAGCTGCTAGTGGATGCCAGCCGTTTCCCATCCGGGCTAAACACCACACTATTGACCAGAGCGACGTGCCCATTCAACGTCAGCGTCTCCTGACCACTCGTAGTGTCCCACAACTTCACCGTCTGATCCCTGCTTGAGCCTCCTACCCGACAAGCTCCCCCGCGCCGCCAGATTTTCCACCCCCAACCAAACTCCTCTCCGTTTCTCCGTGGTGAATCCCCCTTGAACATTCCTGTCGCCCTTCAAGCCTGGTCCATCCCGCAGTCGGCAACAACTCCGCGATCAACTCACGACGCTTCGTCGCGTTCACTCACCGGCCGACGACGCCACTCGTAATACCCGCTGCGAGACACCGCCAACACACGGCACTGGATTGTGACTGGCCAAGTCGTTCAATGATCCTTGATGAAGTTGTATCTCATCGCGATTCCCTCGCGAAGAAGACCGTCGCTTTTTTAAGATCTCACGCTCCATCCGCAGCCGTTCGACCTCGGCCTGCGGCTTGCAATTCTCCTCCTCCAACCCGATCTGTCCGGACCCCGCAAGCGCCGAGTCCCCATCCGCCGCAAATTCGTCTCGCCACCTTCGCAACGAGCCTTCGACAATGTCCAGGCTCTTCGCCACTTCGCCAATACTCCGCCCTGGCTGCCTCGACAGCCGAACGGCCTCCACCTTGAACTCTCGGCTAAACTTCCGTCGCTGACGCATCGTTCTCGCGCCTCGTCTTGCACTCTACGCGCTTTACTACACGCCCGCAAAACGGGGGGAAGTCCACTTCGTTCCCACGACGAAGTGAGGCTAGACTACCGCCGAAACAAATGATCTGAAGGAGACAATTCATGCGAACAATCACCATCGAGGAAGCCCGGACGGAACTGCCGCAAGTTCTCGATGAAGTCGAGACGGGGGCCGAGGTCATCATCGCGCGCGGAGAGAAGCCGATCGCGCGTTTGGTGCGGATCGCAGACTTGTCGGATCGACGGCGGCCGAAAGTGGGTGAGCTGCGCGGTGCCCCGTTTCAGATTCCCGATCAAGCATTCGCGCCGTTCACTGACGACGAAACGTCGCTGGATTCCTGAAGAGTTGCAATTCCACGGCATCCAATCGGTCTTGATTGTCTCGGAAGCGATCTACCTTGCGAGTAAGCTTCTGGGCGATCACCGCGATCCCTTTGACCGGCTCATCGGAGCACATACGGAGTTCGGATCGTTCAAACTCGTTTCGCCCGATGACGCCTTCAAGACTCTGGGACTTGATTGCCCGAACACGAAAGTTGTCACCAATGAAAAAACTCCATTTCGCCGAGACCCGATGTCACCGTCGCCACTTCCTTCGTGCCGCTGGCGTGACGGTGTCTTTGCCGCTGTTGGATGCGTTACTGCCGCGCGTGCGTGGTGGCGAAAAAGCGACACCGCCAGCACGTCGCATGGTCTGTATCTGTTCGCCGCTGAGTGTGCATCCGCCGTTTTTCTTTCCAGAGCAAGCGGGGAAGGACTATGAACTGACTCCGTATCTGGAGCCGCTCAAGGAACTGCGCGATGACTTCACCGTGATTTCTGGACTGGCGCATCCGGATGTGGGATCGAGTCACGATTCGATCTTCAGCTTTCTCACGGCCGCTCCGCATCCGGAAGTGCGAGCCGGGTTCCGCAACAGCATTTCGGTGGACCAATTCGCGGCCGAGCAAATCGGAGAACAAACTCGCGTGCCGAGCTTGTCACTGTCGGCTGAGGGGTTCGGGTTGTCGTGGACTCGCAGCGGGGCGCTCGTGCCGTCTGATCTTTATCCGGCGTCGGTGTTCGCGCGATTGTTTCTGGAGGGTCGGCCGGATGATGTGCAGGCTCAGGCGCGACGACTGCGCGATGGGCAGAGCATCCTCGACACGGTGCGTGAGCAGGCGAAGGCGATGTCACCGAAGCTCGGCACTCGCGATCGCGAGAAAGTTGATGAGTATTTCACCAGCGTGCGTGAGCTTGAACGGCGGATGGTCATCACGGAAGAGTGGTCGAAGAAACCCAAGCCGAAGGTGGATGTCAAACAACCGCAGAACAACATGAACTCGGCGGATTTGATCGGTAAGACGCGGCTGTTGTTCGACCTGACGCACCTCGCGCTGCAAACCGATTCGACGCGGCTGGTCAGTATGTTGCTGCTCGGAACAAGCCTCGTGCCGCCGATCACGGGGGTGTCGCTCGGCCATCACGACCTGTCGCATCACGGCCAGGATGCCAGCAAGATCGAACAGCTTAAGAAGGTCGAACTGGAAAAGATGAAACTCGTCTACGAACTCTTGGAAAAACTGAAAAAGACCGAAGAGCAAGGCGAAACTTTGCTCGACCGCACGATGATTTTCTTCAGCAGCAACCTCGGCAACGCCAGCAATCACTCGACTAGAAACCTGCCGGTCCTGTTTGCTGGCGGCGGCTTCAAGCACGGACAACATCTCGCGTTCGATCCGAAGAACGGCCCGCCGCTGAGCAACCTGTATGTCAGCATGTTGCAACGACTCGGCATCGAAACCGACAAGTTCGCATCGAGCACTGGGACATTAACAGGGTTGGAAGCGATCGACTGAAAATGACGGCGATTGCGATGCGTGCTACGGACAAAGTTAATGCCGAAAGCGTTGTTGTGTTTGCAACATTGTGGCGTGCCGCTACCTGCTGATGTCCCGCCGAATGCTCGTTGCTCCGTGGGTTGTCGGCACGCTGTTGGGGCTGGTTTTGAATGGCATGACTCTGCTGCCGCGAATGGCCAGCGCGGACGATTCGCCGCAGGTTGTGACTTCGAGATCGCGCGATGCCAATGTCGCCTTCGCGCTGGCTCGCAATTGCTTGGAGTGCCAAAACGCCTCTGATCACGAGGGCAGATTGGACCTGACGCGGGCGAGATGCCGCCACAGAGACGCGACAAACTCTCCGCCGTCAATCGCCAGTTATTACATGATTGGATCAAAGAGGGAGCGATCTGGACCGCCAGATCCGATTAATCCGTTCCTTAACACGAGCAACTGCCGAGCTGGCGACAACTGATGGTCGTGGTCACGATCACAAGTTCAACTCTACGCCATCGACAAACACACGCCGCACGTTCAACTCGCGATCAAGCACGAGCACGTCGGCTTGCTTGCCGCGCTCGATGCTGCCAAGTTCACGATCTTTTCCGGCGATGCGAGCCGGAGTCAGCGAGGCCATACGGATGACTTCCCACATCGGGCGTCCGGTCAGTCTCACAAAAGTGCGGATCATGTGATCCATACCCATCACGCTCGAAGCCAACGCGGTCCCATCAGGCAACATGCCGACGCCATCGCGTTTGATTAGCGGCTCGCCACCGACTCGCGGGCCGATCATGTAATTGCCGTCCGGCATGTCCAACGCTCGACTGCAATCCGTCACCAACGCGAGCCGATCAATGCCTTTGATCTTCAACGCCAAGTTCAGCAGGCTCGCGTCAAGATGCTTGCCATCGGCGATGACTTCGGTCGTGAGTTCGTCATAGTAGAGCGTCGCTTCGAGCACGCCCCCTTGCATGGGATACATCTGAAATTGACGCAGCTTGCTTTTGTCAGACATCGCGCAGAACAGATGATCGACGTGCCGCACACCCCAGTCTTGAACCGCTTCCGTCATTTGAGCGAAGGTGGCCCATGAGTGACCGACGTTGGTTCGCACTCCCTTCGCTTGGCACGCGAGCGCGAACTCTTTGGCCCCGACGATTTCTGGAGCGACCGTCGCGGAGATTAAGTCGTCGGCGTATTCGAGGTACTGGTCGAACTCTTGTTGAATCGCAGGCCGAATCGGCCCGCCAGGATGTGCGCCGCGAGCCTCATAGCGAAAGTATGGCCCATAAAAATGAGCCCCCATGACGCGAGAACCGTGCGGATCGGGGGTGATGCGAAACTGCCGTGCTTGATCGAGCGTCGTCATGATCTGCTCGTGAGTCGCAACGGTGGTTGTGATCGCCATCCGTGTCGTCCCGTGTCGTGCGTGCGATCGCAGCGCGAGCCGAAATGACTCGGCTGTTCCATCCATAAAATCACCGCCCGCTCCGCCATGTACATGCAGATCGACAAACCCTGGCGACAGATAACCGTCCCCCGCATCAATGACAGTCAGATCGGACGACAACGACGCACCGACCGTGAACACATCCGAGATGCGTCCATCTTGAACGAGCAGCGCTCCTCGCTCAATACGATCAGGGAACACAATCTGACCACGGAAGACGAGCGGCAATGTCATGGGCGGACCTCACAAAAGAGGCTATGAGAACAATTCGTGAATCGGCTTCGTTCCGAAATCGACCAGCGGAAACGGGCGACCGGCGGGGCCGGGAAGATGCGACTCGATGTTGAAGCCCAGGCTGTGAAAGATTGTCGCAACGACTTCGCTCGGATTCACGGGACGCTCCGCCGGATAGCCGCCGATCGGATCGCTCTTGCCGATCACGCGGCCCCCTTTAACGCCGCCGCCAGCAAAGTAAGTCGACCAGCACTGCGGCCAGTGATCGCGACCTCCTGCCGGATTGACTCGCGGCGTCCGACCGAACTCAGCGAGGTTGCAGACCAGTGTGTTGTCCAACATGCCGCGCTGATGCAGGTCTTCGATGAGCGCTGAGTAACCTTGGTCATACATCGGCGCGACGATGTCACGCATCCCTTCGATAGACGTGAACGGCTTCGTGCCGTGAATGTCCCAAGTGATTTCATCGAACACGGTCAAAAACGTGTTGATCGTCACGAACCGCACACCGGCCTCAACGAGTCGTCGTGCCAGCAAGCAGCATTGCCCGAAGCGGCTCATGCCGTATCGCTCGCGAACTTCTTTGGGTTCGCGAGAGAGATCAAATGCGGCTCGCGCTTGCTCGCTGGTCACCATGCGAAACGCGGCTTCAAAGCTGCTATCAACGAGCTTCGCGTTCTCGCTCTTCTCAAAGTTGCTGACCGTTGTATCGACGACATCGCGCAGCTTACGTCGCCGATCAAGTCGCACTTCACCGATTTGTTTTGGCGGCAAAAGATCCGGAACTCGAAAGTCTTCTTTCGATGGGTCAGAGTTCAAAAAAAACGGGGACTGAGCTTTGCCAAGGAATCCCGCGTCTTGCCCGTGTGGCAGTCCGCCTCCCGTGTTGCCCATCGTTTGCGGCATGATGACGTGAGCCGGTAAATCGGATCGGCGGCCCATCAAGTAGCTCGCCACACATCCGGCATGTGGTGTGATGATTCCGCCAGAGAAGAGCCGTCCTGTCTGCATCAACTGATGCCCGGTGTCGTGAACTGCGGCTCCGGTGTGATAGCAACTGCGGACGATCGAAAACTTGTCCGCGATCGCGGCGTGCTTCGGGAAAATTTCGCTGATCTGAATTTCGGGAGACGCCGTTGCGATCGGCTTGAACGGGCCTCGAATTTCGGCGGGGGCCTCCGGCTTCGGATCCCACGTTTCAAATTGGCTGGGCGCTCCAAGATTGAAAATCATGATGCAAGACCGATCGTCTCGCCCCTTATCGGCCGCGCCCGCTGCTTGTGCGGCAGCCGCATTGGCAAGAGTGAGTCCCGTCGCACCCAGGGCACCGACTTGCAGAAAGTCGCGTCGAGTAACTCCGTCACAGGTGTGAGCACGACCGTCGCCAGTAAATTGCAGCATGGTTCACTCCGCTTGAGTTAGGCCAAACGATTTCAGGCCAGTTGAGATTCCGCGTCATTCAACGAGCGCGAGTTTCGAGAATCCCGACGGCCACCATTTTCGACAGAACTTTATCACCAACTCATTTCTCTCACAGTCCGAGCATAAAAAAAAGCGGGCATCGAAATTTCGATGCCCGCTTAAATTCACTGGTTGTTGAGATGGCAGGCATCGCAACAAAAAACTTGCTGGTCTGTTACGAGCGAGTCTCGTGTAGCTCCACTTCAATTTGCTCTTTGATCGCCCCTGACTCGTCGCAGAGTTCCTCGCGGACGATGTTCATGTCCTTCGGGGCTTCGATTCCTAACCGGACAGCATTTGGTCCAATCCGGACCACGGTGATGACGACCTTGTCTCCCACCAGTACCCGCTCACCGACCTTCCTTGAAAGTACGAGCATTTCCTTGCCTCCTTCGTGGTTTTCTTCCTTGTTCGCCAAGTACCCGCAGAAGGCTGCCTGCTCAGTTCCACCTCGAGCCGACCGTTCTCCGAGACTCAGCTACGTCGCCAACCTGACGACGTCGCCCGAATGATAACAGCCAAAATCGCCATTTCCAGACCAGCCTGGCGATTCCTACCAAAACGTATGGCCGTCCGAGTTGAGCCGCAGGAAAAGCAAAATGCAGGCAGAAAAAGGCCGTACTCCGCGTGATCTACTGACAAACCGGCTTACCTGCGGTCACGCCGCCACTGCGTCGAGATTGCCTGGCCAAGGTAATCTCCCGGCGCTAGCACGGCGGTGCCAGATTTCCGAGCAGTCGCGGCGTGCCGGGAAATCAAGCACCGCGTTCGGCGACTTGAAAGTTTCGCGATCCAGCCGGATGCTACGCCACGACTTTCGTGCGGTCGCAGTTACAAGAGTTGCAGGAGTTTGCTCATGGTTCGGATCGGCTTAATCGGTGTCGGCTTCATGGGGATGACCCATTACGAAGCGGCCAACAAACTTGTCGTTGATGCCGCCACTGGTCGGCGGCGACGAGTTGGCAGCCAACTGCATGGTGGCGAAATCGTCGCGCTGGCGACTCGTGATCCCAAGAAATTCGCCGGAGATTGGACCTCAATTCAAGGAAACTTCGGTCCGCGCGGCAGCATGATGGATTTGTCTCATCTCACAACCTGCGCCGATCATCGGCAGTTGTTGGCAGACCCGACGATCGACGCCGTTGATATCTGCCTGCCGACTGACCAGCACGAAGCGGTCGTCTTGGAAGCGCTGGCTGCTGGCAAGCATGTACTTGTCGAAAAGCCGATTGCCACAGAGTTGTCCGCAGCCGAGCGCATGATGACTGCCGCTCAGAAGGCGGGACGCCAATTGCTTGTCGGACAAGTCCTCCCCTTCTTTCCAGAATTCACCTTCGCGACCGAAGCCGTTCGAGGTGGCCAGTACGGGCAACTTCTGGCCGGACACTTTCGCCGAGTCATCGCGCCACCTGATTGGTCCAACGGCATGAACGACTTCCGTAAGCTCGGTGGCTGGGGCATTGATCTCCATATTCACGACAATCATTTCATCGGCCTGCTCTGCGGCGTTCCGAAGCAAGTCTTCTCGCGCGGGCTGTTGCAGGAAGGACTCGTGAATCACGTTCACACGAACTACATCTTTGAAAATCCGAACCTCGCGGTGACGTGCGTCAGTGGCGGAATCGCCGCAAAAGGTCTCGCGTTCGGACACGGCTTTGAGCTGTATCTTGAGCGAGCCACGATTGTCTATGACGCTGGAACGTATGCCGGACAATGGGCCGTCAATCGTCCGCTGACTCTGATTACAAATGACGGCAAGGCCGAACAGCCCGCGCTTCCTGGAGGCACCGAGTGGTACTCGGCCTTCACCGCCGAACTGCAAGCCGCTGTCGATAGTCTGCAATCTGGCCATGAAGCTCCGGCACTTTCAGGAACGTTGGCGCTCAAGGCCTTGCGTCTCTGTGAGGCCGAACGCCAAAGCATTATCAGCGGTCACATCGTCGCCGTTGGTTAGCAGTGGCACTCACGGCGCGACAACATCCAACGTTTCTGATTTGAGAACCCGATGGTCGATAATCTGCCAGTCCGAACTCACAAGCACAAAGCACTCACCATTGAGGGCTACTCGCGAGCCGCCGTGCAGAGTTATTGGCGAATTCCAGAACTGCGGCTCGGCTTCGACCTGGGCGGCTCTCCTTGGTCATTCATCGGGACGCCGACAATCTTCGTCACTCACGCACATTTAGATCACATGGCCGCGCTGCCCGCGTTTGTCGCACGGCGACGAATGATGAAAATGGAACCGCCGACGATCTATCTGCCGGAGCAAGCGTTGGAAGCCACCCAACTCTTGTTGAAAGTTTGGCAAAAACTCGACCGAGGCCGCATGAACTGTAAACTGATTCCTGTGAAACCAGGCGATCAGTTTGAACTCTCTCGCGAGCATCTCGTGACTGCCTTTGAAACTACGCACACAGTTCCATCACTGGGATACATCGTTTGGGAGCGGCGCAAAAAGTTGAAGTTAGAATATCTTGGCCTGACTCAAGACCAGATTCGCGATGTGAGACTCTCTGGCAAAGAAGTCTCAATGGAAGTTCGCTCTCCGCTAGTCTGCTATACCGGAGACACGTCTCCGGCCGGTTTGGATAATTGCCCCGATTTGTTCAACGCCCAAATCTTGATCACGGAAGTGACATTCTTCCGACCGGAGCATCGCAAAGAAAAGATTCACAAGTTCGGCCACATGCACTTGGATGACGTGATTGAGCGAGCGGACAAGTTCAAGAATGAACTCGTGATCTTCGGCCACTTCAGCACCCGCTACAACGAGCGGCAATTCGAAAAGGCGTTGCAACAGCGGCTTCCGGCGTCTCTCAAAGATCGCGTCGTTGCGTGGCTTTGATTGACGAGATTCGTTGCGATTGGATCACGTTTGGTTTGATCCGACACCGAATATCTATGCCAGCAGCGGTGTCAGCACTTTCGCTTCGTAGACGTCGGTCAGGCGTTCGTCTCGTCCGTGGACGTTGTAGGCCACTCGTTTGTGGTCGAGGCCAAGTTGGTGCAGGATCGTGGCATGGAGGTCGGCGACCATGACGCGATTTTCGACAGCGTGGTAGCCGAGTTCGTCGGTGGCTCCGTAGGCTTGGCCGCCTTTGATGCCGCCACCGGCGAGCCACATCGAAAAGCCTTGCTTGTGATGATCACGACCGTCGCCCGATTGGCTCACGGGAGTGCGACCGAACTCGCCACCCCAGACGACAAGCGTACTGTCGAGCAGGCCGCGTTGCTTGAGGTCTTTCAATAACGCAGCGGCGGGCTGATCGGTTTGTTCGCAGCAACTCTTCGTACCGTTGGCGTTGTTACCATGCGTGTCCCAGATTTGGCCTTCGACGAAAATTTGGATGTAACGGACTCCGCGTTCGACAAGCCTGCGAGCGATCAAGCAACGGCGGCCGTAACTGTCGGTCTTCGGTTGGCCGAGTCCGTAGGCCGCCTGTGTCTCGGCAGTTTCTTCAGCGAGATTCAAGGCGGCTCCGGCGGAGAGCTGCATTCGCGCGGCCATTTCATAGCTGGCGATGCGTGCCTCCAAATCAGGCGCGATGCGCGGATGCTTCGTTAGGTGTTCGTTGTTGAGTTGCGCGAGCAGTTCACGCCGCAAGCGTTGCGTGTTGTCAGTCACGGCAGTCGGCGGTTGCAGGTACAACACCGGAGTTCCCATGTGGCGGAAGTGGACTCCTTGATAACGGGGCGGCAGAAAACCGCTCGACCAATTCCGAGTCCCGTCGGTCGGCAAGCCGCCGTCGTTGCGAAGTACAACATACGACGGCAGATTCTGATTCTCGCTGCCGAGCGCATAGCTGACCCACGCACCGATCGTTGGCCGACCTGTGACAATGCGGCCAGTATGAATGTGCCAGAGCGCCTGTTCGTGATTGTTGTGCTCGGTGTGCATCGAGCGGATGACCGCGATGTCGTCTGCACAGGTTGCCGTGTGCGACAACAGTTCGCTGTATTCAACGCCGCATTCGCCGTGCGGTCGAAACTTGAACGGCGTCCCCAACAAGTTGCCGTGCGCCGAAATCTTCACCAGATCAGTGAAATACTTCGGCATCGGCTTGCCGTTTTGCCGATTGAGTTCCGGCTTCGGATCGAGCGTATCCATGTGGCTCGGCCCGCCATGCTGGAAGAGCTGAATGACCGCTTTCGCTTTCGGCCGAAAATGATGGCCGCCCACTTTGCCAGATGAACCCTCCGCCCGTGCAGCCTCTTCGCACAACATTCCGCCGAGCGCGATCCCGGCAAAACCCGACGCACTGCGGGTGAAGAGATCGCGACGCGAGAGAGCTTCACTCAATTTCGTTTGTGGCATGTCAAAAGACATCTTGCTTGCTCCAGCAGATCGAAGAACAGCACCCAATCAGGCTCGCCAGTTCTCGATTGTTAGCCCCGGTACACGGCTAAATTCACCGACATTGTTCGTCACAAAAATCAGATTTGTTGCGAGAGCGTGCCCTGCCAACAGTATGTCGTAAGGGCCAATCGGTTGACCACGAGCCTCTAGCAACGCGCGCACTTGAGCGGCACGACTGGCCGCAAAGGGGTCGAAGCTCAGCTCGTTCAATGTTCTCACGAAATGCCCGATCTTGTCTTTCTCGGTTGATGGATTAGCCGATTTTTCAACTCCAACCAACAGTTCATAAGTCGTGATGGTACTCACGGCACAATCTTCTC
>JAYUFI010000775.1:0-3997 GCA_043738805.1 Planctomycetaceae bacterium
CGCTTGAAGAAAGCGGCCGCGCATCCGCTGCACGCAAAGAACGACTGGTTGTGGTTGCGCGGCGTGAAATGTTTTCTCGACGGCGGCATGTTGACCGGCAGTGCTTACATGCGCGAGCCGTGGGGCGTGAGTACGATTTACGGCATCACCGATTCGGCCTATCGCGGCTTGTTGTACATCCCGGCGGAGAAGTTGAAGTCGATCGCGCGGCTGTCGTTTGACAACGGTCTGCAATTCACCGCACACACGGTCGGCGACGGCGCGGTGCATACGCTGGTCGAAGCCTACGAAGCGATCAACCGCGACTTACCACTGCGCGATCATCGGCCCTGCATCACACATTGCAATTTCATGAGCCGCGAGGCGATCGAGCGGATGAAAGCGGTCGGCATCGTCGCCGACTTGCAGCCCGCTTGGTTGCGGCTAGACGGAGCCACGTTGCTCAAGCAATTCGGCCAACAGCGTACCGAATATTTTCAGCCGTACCGCACGTTGTTCGAGCAAGGAGTCATCGTCGGTGGCGGATCGGATCACATGCAGAAGTTCGGCAGCCTGCGTTCGATCAATCCGTACAACCCGTTCTTGGGAATGTCGATCACCTTGACTCGACAAACTCGTTGGGCCGATCAACCGTTGCACCCAGAGCAACGTATCTCGCGCGAACAAGCGCTGCGGCTCTATACGACCAACAACGCCTTCGTGATGTTCGCCGAGAAGGAGAAAGGTTCGATCGAAGCAGGCAAGCTGGCGGACTTCATCGTGCTTGATCGCGACTATCTGACCTGCCCGATTGAGGAAGTCGCGGACATCGGCGTGAAGCACACTTTCGTCGCAGGTAAGCAGGTCTTTGCGAGCGAATGAGCGTTGGTTGTTGAATCAGCGGCGATGGGATTTATGGGAATCAGAAGAAGAATGGGATTGTAGTCGTTCGCTGATCCCATTCTTCCCATAAGTCCCATGCAACGCTGGTAAGACCGCAAAAAAAGCCCCGCAACCGTCGATCCTGAAACCGTCCCATCGCTACGACGCGCAGACTCCCCCCAGCCGGACGGCGTTCGCTGACCGGCAATGTTTTTCACCGACTTTGAGTCATGCCGCTCAAAGTCGGGTTCCGAAAGCCTTCCGAGACGACCCGACGCGCAGATTCTGCGCGTCGGGTCGTCAGGGAAATCAGGTGAGCACGGCCAGTCGATGCCGACTGACTGTGCCATCGTTGGCTTTTGGATTGAGCACCATGCGTCGATCAGTTTTGGAATTGTGGAAGCGCAAAGGTCTGCTTTCTCGTTACGGCAACTCGGCACCATCCGAGGACAACAGCGCGGGACCGCATCTGACTCCGGGAATTCCGCAGATCGCGAAGCGGCGGCTGTTGTTGGAGCGGCTGGAAGAGCGGCTGCTGTTTGACGCCGGGCCGCAAGCGCCAACGGACGTCGATGTGCAAGCGGCGAACGACCAGTCGATGCAAGCGGCGGCGGTCGCTGACGTGTTTGATTCGCGACTGATCGAACCGGCTGACTCTCGGCCAGTGATGACGGCGACAGACTCGACGGGCGCAAACTCAAACACAACATCGAGCGGCACGACTGACACCGGAGCAACGGTCGCAGCACAAGTGGCCGAGCACAGCGCGGTGCCGGTGCTTGATCCAAACGCCGGCGCTTTACCGACAGTAGGAACGCCCTTGAACACCGACGCTGTTGCGGCGGCATTGCTGACGACTGCCGATGACCAGAGTTCTGAACTGCATGCGGCGACGACCAATCTGCCGGACGCTTTGCTCAACAGCGATCAACCGGTCGTTGCAACTGACGCCTCAACGAATCCAGTGAGCGCGAACACAGAACTGACCGACGCGCAGCGGACAGTGATCGGACAAATTGTTCGTGATTCAACGGACCAAATCTTCTTCGAGAAAAACGTGGGGCAGTTCGCAGACGGCGTGCTCTACGGTTTTCGCACGACGTTCGGGGCCATGCTGGTTTACACGGACCATTTGCGTTTGATTGCCAATCAGACTGATCCCGGGACCGGAACTGCAGGTCAGCAAGTCATCGACATTCAATTCAGTGGCTCGAACGCTAACTGGTCGGTCGTGCCGGGCGATGCTTCGGACGTTCGCGGCTCGTATCAACAGCCGGACAGGACGGTGCTGCATCCGGAGATCTTCAACGAAGTGACGCTGCGGAACGTTTATGACGGAGTCGATCTGCGGCTGTATTCCGCCGCGAAAGGGGCTTTGGAGTTCGACTGGATCGTCGCTCGCGCGCAGGACTACGGACAAATCCGGATCGCAGCGACAGGGCAAGACGGGATCGTCTTCAACGATGATGGTTCGGCAACGCTCGATCTGCGTTATCAAGACCTGACGCTCAAGATTCCTGAGAGTTATCAAGTCATCGACGGGGCTAAGCGATCGCTCGAAACACGCATGGTTGCAGGGGATCACCCGAACGAAATCCGGTACTCAATCGCGGGCGATCTCATCAGCGATCAGCCGTTGGTCATCGACCCGAACGTCGCTTGGTCCACTTTTTTTGATCTCAATGACAGCGTGACGCCCTTCGATTCCTATGCCTTCGCGATCGCTGCCAGTGACAACGGCGTGTATGTCTCTGGCTGGGTCAAGGAAATGATCACGGACGGTTCCTACGGCGGCTACCTGCAGGTCAATGCCGGCTATTCGCAGGGGACAGCCACCTACCAGAACTACATCTACCGGTTGGATACTTCCGGCACCAACATCACGGCTTGGACCAGCACGGGAGTCGCGGCCCTAGACAACCGGGTCTCCAACCAAAGGTTGAACGGTGCGGGTTTTGATGCGGTGTCGGATCTCGAACTGTTTCCGGATGGGCGAGTGCTCGCGGGATTCAATTCGGGACTCATTCAGATTTACTCGGCAGATCTCTCGACCCAATCCTACAGCGCCGAACCGGTCACGCTCGATACGCTGAACTCGGTGGCAATTGTGGACAACAACTCGTTTTACGCCAGCGGTCGCGTCTCGGCGGCAATACCCAACGCAGAGATCTCCGCAGCCCACATCGGGCCGGATTCCACTTATGCTGGTGGAACGCTCGGCTTCGAAGGTGTCATCGTGCGTTATTCCAATGCCACGACGACACCGACTCCCGATTGGGCCACTTATGTTGGCGGCGACGATGACGAGTATTTCACCTCCATCGCGCTGACCCCCGACAAAACCAAACTCGTCTTTGCCACCTCGACCGTCGTCGGAGCGAATTATCCCACGCTGGTGAATGCCGTTGATTCCACAGCCGCCGGTACGACCGAGTTGCTCATCGGTGTCCTTCCCGAACAGGCCACGGTTCCTGCGGCATTCAGCGTCCTTTCATTCCTCGGTGGAAGTGGCAACGAAGGGACGTTGGGGACGAATACTACCGTCGCTGTCGTCACGGCCAACAACAGTGATTTCTGGGTCGCAGGGAATACCGCGTCGGCTGACTTGCCTGGTACGGCTGGCGGTTTGCAGACCACCAATGGTGGCGGCAACTTCGATATCTTCATGTCGCGAGTCCCGCTCAACGGCAGCGCCGGTATCGGATTTCAGAGCACTTACTTGGGCGGTTCTACTGAGGACAACGTCGGCGGCATCGCCTACGACTCGGTGAAAGATCGAATCTTTGTCTACGGCACCACGTCGGGATCATTTCCCACCAAAGACACCACGCCAACGGCCAACTATTTCGACAGCTCGTTCGGTGGCGGCACCGACATCTTCCTCTCAACCACAACCAGTGACCTGACCACTCTCGACTACAGCACCTACATCGGCGGGTCTGGTAATGACTACCTCGGCCAGACCGGCGACCTCATCGGCCAAGGCCAAGTCTATTACAGCCCACAGACCGACCTGACCTACTTGGCAACGACGGTTCACTCCACGAACTTGCCAACGTCCGTGATTGGTACGCCGCCGGGGAAGGACACCTCGAAATCGAATGCGGGCAACGACACTCACATCGTGCTGGCGTTC
>JAYUFI010000776.1:0-3996 GCA_043738805.1 Planctomycetaceae bacterium
GAGTTACGGGCCGCTGCGCTCGGGAACATCGACCGGTTTGTCTCGGTCGGCCAGTTCGATGTCCACCAGCGTCTACATCCACGATCTGCGCGCGATGGACGAGGCGCTGCTCAATTCCGTGCCGGACTCCCCCTCGCCATCGGCGATTCGCGGTCCGAGCAGAATGTCGTCGGGCGAAGCGGCGAGCGGGGAAGTAGCCTCGCCTGCGGAGAAGGCGACGAAGTTCGAGCGACTCGCCAAGCAGGCCGAAGCGGCGGAGAAGTCGGGTTTGGCCAAATTGTATTGGCAGGCGGCGGCCAAGTACGGGTCGAAGCTCGCGAACGAGAAATTAGGCGGCTCGATGCCATGAATGAGAGGGACAAAGCGTACGTCCAGATCCTCCACTTCGGACTTTTGCGCCTGCGCGACGCAGCCGAACTTGGCAAAGTCGAGTATTGCGCCGTTGAGGCTGAGCATCTTCATAACATACCGTCGTTGATCGGCGAACCGAATGAAGGTAGACATGACTACTACATTGAAAAGGAACGGGGATTTTACCTGGAACGCGTTGACCGCTCCATCCCCGGAATCGACTTTACGCTGCGTCGGTATGCAGAACCTTGGCAGCAAATTGAAGCGCAGAGAGAGCACGCCTAACAACACGTTGCACCGGAGTTGCGGGCCGCGCGGTTTCTAACATCAATGTCGTTTGCCGCGGCCCGGTGAACGTGGGCGCTCGCTGCCGTGGCAACGGCTGGTCCCTCCGTCGGCCAAACGGCGACGAAGGACTGATGCATGTCACGGGCAGGTTGCAAACCTACCCCACGGCTTTCTACGCGGCCTCGGTATCGAGAGCCAGCCGTTGCGAAAGCGGTTCCTTCCGAAAGCGCGGGACCGGCGGCCGTTCTTCGGGATGTTTCAGTCGCGGTGTCGCGAGGTACGGGACCATCTCGTGCGGGACCGCGCACGGAGGCTGTGATTTGTTTGCCGCCGACCTCGCAAACACCAGACCAACCGCTAGCAGCCCTCGCTGCGGATGACCTAGACAGGCTCCTAGCATCTGCTCCGTCATCAGCCCACTCACTGACGGAGACCAGCCCGAATGACCGCCGACGATCCAATCACTCCATTGATTCCGCCTACCGAAAGGGTGCGGGAACGTCTCGCAAGGCTCATCCGCGCAGGGCGACTACTGAGGCAACTCCTGCGCGTTGCGGTTTCACGCGACAAGGCATCCGCTTTGAGGCAGATTGACGAAGAACGCCCCTCAACTGCAACTGAGGGGAATCGGAAGCGTGACTCTCACCCTATTCCCGCTGTGCTTCAGCGTCCCGTCGAAACACCGCTCGCGGACAAAGCGGCATGGTCGCTCGACGATGCCCACAAGGCGACGAGCCTCTCGACTCGCATGATTCAGAAGCTCGTCAAGGATGGCGTGATGCCTCACGGGCGAATCGGACGCCGATTGATGTTCGACCCGCCCACGATTCGACAGTGGATTGCCTCGCGCTGCGGTGCGATGGTTGCTGCCGTTGGCTCTCCCGCAAATGGCACGACGAGTGAAAGGGGCGAGACACGATGACGCCGTCTCCGATTGAACTCGTCTTGTCCAAACTGCCCGACACGCAGTCGAACGGCAACGACTGGAAGGCGTGCTGCCCCGCTCATGAAGATCGAAGTCCGAGTCTGTCGATCGACGAAGGTGACGACGGGCGAGTCTTGCTCAATTGTTTCGCCGGTTGTCCGAACGGAGCCATCGTCGAAGCGCTGGGCATCGCACAACGCGACCTGTTCGCTGAACGAGCCTCGCCATCGAACGGCAAGGCGCGGAGAACAAACGCGAAGCCGATAGTGAAGCCCTTATCGAACGGCAAGGCGAAGGGCGACGGCAAGCCCAAGGGGAAGCCCTTCGCCACGGCATTGGCTGCGGTGGCAGCGTTCTGTCGAACAATGAAGCCGACGCATGGTTCGCCAGCGGGACAGTGGACGTATCACGATGCGGCCGGGAAGCCGGTCGCGTTGGTTTTGCGGTTCAACGGCGCGGACGGTTCCAAAGAGTTTCGGCCGGTCTCGCTTCACGATGGCGGCTGGTTCATCAAGGGACCGGCAACGCCGCGTCCGTTGTACGGGTTGCCCGACCTCGCGAATGCGACAACGGTCTACGTCTGCGAAGGGGAGAAAACCGCCGAGGCGGCTCGGTCGCTTGGTCTCATCGCGGTCACGTCGATGAACGGTTCGCAGTCGCCGGACAAGACGGAGTGGACGCCGCTCGCCGGAAAGCGCGTCGTCATCCTGCCCGACAATGACGAAGCCGGTCGCAAGTACGCCAAGTCGGTCGTGGCAATCTTGGCGAAGCTGTCTGCGGCCCCCGTCGTCAAGATTGTGGAACTTCCCGGACTGAACGGGGGAGACGATCTGGTCGAATGAATTGAAGTCCACGGCGACGCGGCCGAACCGGACACGATGCGACAAGAGTTGGAATCGCTGGTCGATGCGGCCGACGTGATTGGCCCCGAACACATGGAGTCACCCGTTGACAGATTCGAGCCGTTTCCCGTCGATGCTCTGCCCGAGCCGGTTCGCTCGTTTGTGATCGCTGGCGCATGCGGGCATTCCTCAAGCTGGAGTCAGCCTACAAGCGACCCACAGTCACGATTGACGAAACCAAAGTTGAGTTCGACAAAGACCACTTTTTGGGACTTGGGGAGAAGAGAGTCTTGTTGTGTCCTCAAACACATTGGCAACCAAGGGCATGGTTGCCGACATACTGGATTGACTTGGCTTGGAAGCTCAAACAACAAGGGTTTGGCGTGGCAATGTGCCTGATGGATGATGAGCCATGTTACAAGCAAGTCCCCTACAGGTTTTTCGGCTACAGTCTCAACACCGTTGGTTGGATGATGAGAAACTCCAACATGGTCATTGGCGTTGATTCGATGCCAGCACATTTTGCGGGGACGATTGGAACAAAGCCCCTCGCCTTGATGGGGCCAACGAAACCAACAGTCTTCACCCACATTGCCAACGTCTACTGTCTCCAATCAGGGATGTTGCCTTGTGTCGGATGTCACTTCGCCAACAACAACGGCAAAGGATTCCGAGCATGTTGCGACCAAGGTTGCAGCAGTCTTTTTTCGTTGTTTCCCGATTCAGTTTTGGAGACAGTGGAGAAGTTGTTGGAGAGTTGCCAAAAACAACAGAAGCTCGTCAGATTCGAGGGGAAATCAATCGTTGTCACTTCCTAGCCGATGGCGACAATGGCCGCACAACCGGTCCCCTTCCATCAAGGCAAATGGAATGTCATTGGTTTCCATGTCTTCATGGCAAAGCGAGCATTCCATCTTGAAACGCTTCGCAATGATGGTGTCGTAGACGTATTGCTGCTTGCCTGAAAGAGAATCAACCCCTTTGTCGAGAACTTGCTTTGCGATTCCAAGGGCAGGGTCTTTCAATGCACCCTGCTCAACCAAAACTTTCAGAATTTCTTGCTGTGCGTGGTCTTGCTCCATTGCTTCGATGTTCATCGTTGCTCCGTTTTCCCTTTGAGCGGATTGTGAAACTCTGCCAACCACAACGTCAAACACGGGAATCGGATCACCGAAAAATGACCTCGAACGAATTTTTCCGTGAACTTTTTGGGGCGGGCTGCGTTGAATCGGCGTTACCAAGTCGGAAGCCTCTAGGATCGTCTCAGAAGCGATCCGAGCCAAGGGGCCGACAAAGCCATCTCCAAACGACAGAAGCCCGGCAGACGATCAATCTGCCGGGCTTCGTTCTTGTTTACAAACTTCAAGCGGATGGCTTCCGTGATCCAAACATGTCAACCAGCATCGCCATTGTCCGCAATTGGGTAGTGCTTCCATTTCCAGTCCGATTTCCAAGACTTGTCACCACGCACGTACTTGTAAAACATAGGAAGAACTAGTGTAGTGCCGCACTCAGATGGGATCTTATCTTCACTGCGTTTTCGGCCAACATTGGCCAGCCATCTTGGGATATCTCACGGTTTTGCATGTA
>JAYUFI010000777.1:0-1469 GCA_043738805.1 Planctomycetaceae bacterium
TTCGATGGCACGGCGCGCCATTCGGGTTAAACGGACAAACGCATTGCGCAAGGCATGGTGGAGACTGGCAATTGCAGCGGTTGGGACGATCGCGCCAGCCCAAGCGGACCAGTCAAACTCGAGCGGCACACCGGAGCATTCAGACTGCCCGCTACGACTGCTCTGTTTGCCGCATCGTCAGGACTGTTCCTGTCAACCGAGGCTGTTCCTTTTGAGAAGCCTCGCTAACTCCGTCGATACCTCCATTGGATTGCCGCACGGATCGCGACGTTGCTTGGCCCGAATTCGACCGAACGTTGGGTTCGAGCGGCCTGCATTCCACGTTGGACGCTGAAGTCTGACGTTTCACCTGCCACTTCCACGCTACTCCAACCCGAAGAACAGCAGGATCTCCATGGCTACGACAACAACTCCACGACGACTGAGCCCCAGCCGCGTTCAAAATCCGTTGGAGACTTATCTCCGCGAGATCAACGAAACGGCATTGCTCACGGCCAACGAAGAAAAGGAGCTGTCCCGTGCAATCACCGCCGGCAGCAACGAAGCTCGCGACCGCATGGTCCGAGCCAATCTCCGTTTGGTCGTGAACATCGCACGGGCTTACGGTAACAAAGGTCTGCCGCTGCAAGATCTCATTGAAGAGGGAAACCTCGGCCTGCTCCGCGCGGTCGAAGGTTTCGATCCGACAATGGGAACGCGCTTCAGCACCTACGCTAGTTATTGGATCAAACAATCTATCAAGCGAGCACTCGTCAACACGGGCCGAACTATTCGCGTTCCCGCGTACATGGTTGAACTGCTCTCGAAGTGGCGTCGAGCGACCGCGCAGCTCACCGATGAACTCGGACGTCCGCCAACTCCAGAAGAAGTCGGCGTGGTCTTGCAGTTGCCGAAGAAGAAGTTGCGAATCGTGAAGAAAGCGATTCAGCTCTACAACTCAACTCCGCAAACCGACACCGGGGAGAATGGTTGGTCGCTCGGCGAGATGGTCGCCGACCAACGTCAAAAAGGACCGGAAGCGGAGATGGTTGAGACAGACAATCTCACGCACGTTTACAAAATGCTGGAGACGATGGACCCACGCGAAGCCACAATTCTGCGAATGCGATTCGGCCTCGATGACTCCGAACCGAAGACCCTCAAGGAAATCGGCGAAGCGCTCGGACTGACTCGCGAACGCGTGCGACAGATCGAGAACGAAGCACTCAACCGACTCGCGAAAGGACTGACCGGCGACTGATGATGTCGCCAAGCCGGAATTACGCATTCTCAGATTAATCGTTGCGCTGACTGCGAGAGTAACCCGAAGTGTCAGCGAGGGTGGCGCTTCGTTAGACACGGAATTCATCGCGTTCTGGAGCGTCCGCACTCGCTAACGCTTCGGGTGACTTCGCGCAGAAAGCCAATCGGAGGATGTGTAGCCAGTATCCGTCTCTTCCGTGCTGTCCATGTCCCATCAACCCGCTTCT
>JAYUFI010000778.1:0-3983 GCA_043738805.1 Planctomycetaceae bacterium
CTCCGGTCAACGAACCGTGGCTCAGTCAGGCCGGCCACAACAGCGTTGCGTCGAGGGTGTGGGCGAAGTCGTCTTCTCTTGGAAATGCGTTCAATATGACAGCGGCGGACTGCGAATCCACTGAAAGGGCTGCCACCGCCCCGTTCGCCGTTTTTCTCAGAGGCTTGTCCGGGGGACTGAATGAAAGTGCTCACGCCAGGATGTCCTTGACGACGTTTCCATGCACGTCGGTCAGCCGGAAGTCGCGGCCTTGGAAGCGGTAGGTCAGCTTCTCGTGGTCGATCCCCAGGCAATGCAGCATAGTGGCGTTGAGGTCGTGGACGTGCATCGGTTTCTCGGTGATGTTGTACGAGAAATCGTCGGTCTCGCCGTGAACGAGCCCCTTCTTCATGCCACCGCCAGCGAACCACATCGTGAAGTTGCGCGGGTGATGATCACGACCGTAATTGTCCTTCGTCAGAGTCCCTTGGCTGTAGACCGTGCGGCCAAACTCGCCACCCCAGACGACCAGCGTGTCGTCCAGCATTCCGCGCTGCTTGAGATCTTTGACCAGCGCGGCGGCAGGACGATCGGCGGCCTTCGTCAATTGGCGAATGCTGCCAGGCAGACCGCCGTGATGATCCCAGCCGCGCAAGAAGACCTGCGTGTAGCGCACGCCCCGTTCGGCCATACGCCGCGCGAGCAGGCAGTTGTAGGCGAACGTGCCAGGATCGGTGACCTCTGGACCGTACATATCGAGCACGTGCTTCGGCTCATCGGAAATGTTGGTCAACTCCGGCACCGAGGTCTGCATCCGGAAGGCCATTTCGTACTGCGCGATGCGTGTGTTGATTTCCGGATCGCCCATTTCCTCGAAGCGTTTTTGATTCAGCTTCGCAAGTCCGTCGAGCATCTTTCGTCGTGTCGTGGAATCGACCCCGGCCGGGTTCGACAGGTACAGCACCGGATCGCCCTGCGACCGCAGGCCGACACCTTGATGTTTCGTCGGCAGGAATCCTGAACCCCACAGCCGTGAGAACAACGCCTGCGTCGCCGAACCGGGAGCGATGCGCGACGTCAGCACGACGAAGCTAGGCAAGTTTTGATTCGGGCTGCCGATGCCGTAAGAAACCCACGCGCCGCAGCTCGGACGACCGGGCAGCTCGCTGCCGGTTTGAATGAACGTGATCGCCGGGTCGTGATTGATCGCGTCGGTGTGCATCGACTTCACGATCGTGATGTCATCCGCAATCGAGCCGATCTCAGGCAGCAACTCGCTAATGAGTGCCCCGCTCTCGCCATGCGGCCGGAACTTGAACAGCGTCGGAGCGATTGGGAAGCGTGTCTGCCCCGAAGTCATTGTCGTGATGCGTTGTCCGTTCCGCACCGACTCCGGCAAGTCCTTGTCAAAGTACTCCTCCATCTTCGGCTTATAATCGAATAGATCCATCTGCGAGGGACCATCAGCCATAAACAGCCAAATAACTCGCTTGGCCGTCGGAGCATGATGCAGCGCCGGCAAGATCCCCGCAGATTCATTGACCGCCGGTTCCGCCAACAGCGATTGCGGCGTCATCGTCGAAGCCAGCGCCGCCCCGCCGAGTCCGGCAGCGCACTTGCCGAAGAAGTAACGTCGAGTTTCACGCAATTGGAATTCTTGAATTGGGTTCATGGTTTGGTCCGTTTTGAGTAGTTCGTTGTCAGTGGGTGAGAAGAAAACGAGAGTGAGTCATCATCCGTCTGGAGTGTCTATCAACTGTTGCAATCGTTCGTGTTGCGGACAGCATCCTCGTCAACGCGAGCGACCCAGGTGGCGACGGCATTTCCCCTCGCAACGGCGTAGGGAATACCGCCTTGTTCTAGCGCGGCCGCAGCTCGGCAAGCTTGCTCCTTAACCGCTTCCACAGCGTTGATCATCCTTTGCCAAGAGAAATCGTGAAGCAAAGCAACGCTCATGATTCGGTCTCTCCCGCGAAGTCGAGGTCGTTGCCAAGATGTGGTTCAAACTGGTCGAGAATTCGTTGAAATCGTTCCCTCAGCTCCGGCTGCAGTCGCTCCTTTAACGAGGCATCAATCAGCCCGACCTGCAGCATGTCGTCGATATGCGTTTGGTCTTTCAAACGAAACGAGGTCAACTTCATGCGGACCAATGCTTCCAGACCGAGAACCTGGTAGCCGTTTCCGGGGATCGATTCTTCCACCGAAGGAGTTGCCACCAAGTCGGTCGGCCTCACTTTTTCGCTGGCGAACAAGAGATGCACCGCATCACCGACTTTGTTCTGTGGCCCGTCCATAAACATGTCGATACCGCGCACATGTCGGTAACGAAATCCAGCCGCCTCCATTGCCTTGGTTAAGCTCGGCAAGTCTTCGCGGCGGACCAGAACATCCACGTCATGCGTAAAGCGGTAGGCAGTCGGGTCGATTTGGCTGATCCAATGAATGACGGCATTTCCACCAATCACCGCATAGGAAAGGCCGGACTGTGCCAACACCGCCGCAGCGCGACGTAAGCGATCTTGGACTCGTTGAAACTCCGCATTGATACGATCCATGGTGTCGTCTCGCAGTCGCGGCAATGTGAGATAGGCGGTCGTCATCGTCTACTCCTTCGTGAGCGTCTCGTCCAAATTCAGCAGCAGATTGCCCATCATGGTCATGGCGGCAAATTCGCTGGGATTGAGCGATTCGTCCCGTTTGGATTCGCCGATACTCAGCAGCTTCACTGCCTCGTCCGGTTTGGCTTGGTAGTGCGTGTGGTGTTCTTGGAAGAGTGCCGTGAGCACTTCCAATTCAGCAGCGGTCGGTTTGCGGCCGGTCGCGAGGCGGAAGCCGTGAGTCAGTCGGTCGGCGTAGGACGCACCTCCTTCGATGATCATGCGGCGGGCGAATTGCCGCGAGGCTTCGACGTATTGTTCGTCGTTCATTGTGGCGAGCGCTTGCAACGGCGTATTGGTTCGCGGACGTCGCACCGTGCAGACTTCGCGCGACGGGGCGTCGAATGTCGTCATCTGGGGCGGGGGCGAAGTCCGCTTCCAAAACGTGTACATGCTCCGTCGATAAAGGGCTTCGCCAGCGTCACGTTTGAATGTGCTCGTCGTGCTGCCGACGAACGCGACCGCTTCCCACAGGCCGTTCGGTTGATACGGCCTGACGCTCTTGCCGCCGAGTTTTTCAATGAGCAGACCGCTCGTGAACAGCGCCGTGTCGCGGATCGCTTCGGCATCAAGCCGGAAGCGTGGGCCGCGGGCGATGAGCACGTTCTCCGGATCGCGTTTGACCAAGTCGGACGAGACCTTCGACGATTGCTGATAAGTGTTCGACGTCACGATCAATCGCAGCATATGTCGCATATCCCAATTCGTGACCGTCACCCCTTTGGTCGCTTCGGTCCCTTGAGTCCCTTCCATGAGCGTCTTGAACGTCGGCGTCTGAAACTCCGTCGCCAGCCAGTCGAGCAATTCCAAGTGCGACGGCCATTCTCCCTGAGCACCAAAATCCTCGGACGTCTTCACGAGTCCTCGACCGAAGAACTGCTGCCAGAAGCGATTCACCGTCACGCGGGACGACAGCGGATGCGACGGATCGACGAGCCACTTCGCGAGCCCCAGCCGATTGACAGGTACACCGTCGGGCAGCTTGCCGCCGAGTGACGCCGGGACGCCGTGAGTCACCTTTTCCCCCTTCTTGTTGTACGCGCCGCGAATCAAGATGTTGATCTCGCGCAGCGTTGGCATGTCGGCCATGACCATCGTGCTGGGGATCGACGCATCGAGATCGGTGCGTTGTTTGTTCAACGCATCGACCTTCGCGTGCAGCGGGTCGAACACCGGTCGCGTCTTGGCGTAGACGCTGGCGAGAAAGTATTCGCGGATTTGTTTCTTCTGATCGTCGTTCCGTTTGTCTGGTTCCAGCTTGATCGCATCGCGGATCGGCTGCGGCACTTTCGATTGCGTTTGAGCTTTCTCGAACGCTTCCCAAGCCAGCAGCGATTCAAAGCCCTG
>JAYUFI010000779.1:0-1467 GCA_043738805.1 Planctomycetaceae bacterium
GGTGCAATGCGTTTCGGAGACGGCGATCCATCGAGTCCTTTTTGGTCGGATTGGAGAAATACGCATCTAGCAGCGGGAATACATCCTCTCGCAAAATCCAACGACTTCGTTCAGCGGTAATCCCCTTCTCTATTCCAGTAAGCGGCTCAATCGGACGGTTATCACACTCCATAACGAGAGACCACGATCGAAATATGCAACGCAGCACACTCTTGGTGTCACGCTGGAAGCGTCGGAATGCATCTGCTGTGCATCGGGCATCCATGCGGATGTAAACAGCATTTTCGCCCCAAAATCCCTTGCCGGGGAAACGACTAGGCCGTGTTGACATTCTATTTGCGAAACTGGGGCGGGCTGGTAAACCGCGCGAGTGGATTTTGCTTCAAGGAGGCGGAGTGTCATGCGGCGGTTTGAGTTGTCTGACGAGCCATGGAAGCGTGTGGAAGGATTGTTGCCGGGTCGGCCGGGAAGTCCGGGGCGCAGTGGCGACGACAATCGGTTGTTCCTGGAGGCGGTCTTGTGGATCGCTCGCACGGGAGCGCCGTGGCGCGACCTGCCGGAACGATTCGGCGAGTCCAACAGTGTCTTTCAACGGTTCAATCGCTGGGCCAAGAAGGGGGTGTGGCAGCGGGTCTTCGAGGCCCTCCAAGACCCCGATCTGGAGTGGGTGATGCTCGATGCCACGATCATTCTCGCTCACGTTCATGCGGCGGGCGCTCGAAAACAAACGGGCCTCAGGAACTCGGCCGGTCGCGTGGCGGATTCGGCACGAAGATTCACGCGGCCTGCGATGGACTCGGCAACCCGGTGAAGTTTCTGCTCACGCCCGGCCAGACGCACGACATCACTCAAGCCGCGCCGCTGCTGAAGGGACTCGCGGCCGAACAGGTGATCGCCGACAAGGGCTACGATGGTGACCAAGTGCTTCAGACGATCCACGATCAGGGGGGCCAAGCGGTCATTCCGCCCAAGAGAAATCGCAAAGTCCAACGCCCTTACGACCAGCAACTGTACCGCGAGCGAAATCACATCGAGCGATTGTTCGCGAGGCTCAAGCAATGCCGACGGATCGCGACCTGCTATGACAAAACCGCTCGCAACTTCCTCGCCTTCCTCCACTTGGCCGCAACCATCATCCTGCTCGCGTGAATGTCAACACGGCCTAATTCCCCATCGCCATTCCAACAAACACCGTGGCTCCAACGCTTCCCTACCACCCACCGTCGTCAGATTTCTGACAGGAGCTTCGTCAACGCCTTGTCGAGCACTTCGGCTCGTGTCATTGGCCCATGAGCCGCGATGTATTCGTCGATCTGCCGCGAGTGCGAGGCAACGACACGTTGCCACTCCTGCATGATCTCGCGGAATTCGGCCACAACTTGCGGACGATCAGCCTCTGCCTGTTCACGTACGGCGATGCTCCGCTCACGCAGTTGCTGGATACGCTCCGACGAGATATTCAATTGC
>JAYUFI010000780.1:0-1467 GCA_043738805.1 Planctomycetaceae bacterium
GCCGGTTCCAGAATTGCACCTCCCTGAAGAAAACACACCTCCCCTCAAACCCGCCGAATACTACGCACCCCAGTCAAGTGGTACTTGGCGATGGCCCTGCGTAGACGTCGAATGTCGTTGAGTTTTTTTGTGCGATGTGGGATACAGGACGGCGATACTTGGTTTTGCTAGGATTCTGCAGTCATGTCGAGCCGGACCACGAGACCATTCATCGTGTTGAGCGGTTCATTTGGGTCAACTCCATCCGTTTGCCAACAGTGAGCAATTACGATGAGCATCACCGGGCCATTGAGTGTCTTGAAAGTAGGCGACGTCACCGTCGTCGTGTTCGGTCCCGAACAGCGACAACTGGACGAGGTCGGCTTGGAAAAGATCGGGCGACAGTTGATCGAGGTCGCGCAAGCAGCGAACCCGCCACTCTTGGTGCTCGACATGACACCGACCGAGTTCTTCGGATCGTCATTTATCGAAACACTCTTTCGCGTCTGGAAGAAGCTCAATACTCAACCCGCCGCGAAGTTCGCGATCAGCGGATTGCAGCCCTACTGCAAAGAGGTTCTCGAAGTGACGCACCTCGACAGACTCTGGCCGCTCCCCGCCACACGAGCAGAAGCGATCGCGGCATTCAGCGCGAAGTAGTTTGTGCGGAAGGCAACTCACCCCTCAGTGTCGCGTTAGAGCAACTCTCTTTGCGATGTCGCCACAGCGGTCGCTGAAGTCGCAAGACTTCAGATCTGAACTCGTGCGAGTTCCCGTCGCCACTACGTGAGATGCGATCTAGCACTGATCGCGTCTGGTGCGACGCAGATAACAAGCTCACGGGTGTCTGGCTTGCTCTGCATCCACCGACAACGGGATCCCCTCTTGACGAGAAGGGTCGGTAGGCAGGCCGCACAACTTCATCGAGGCCGCAGGACCGAAGTGCCGTCGCCCGACTCATCGGTGTGTTCAGGTTCCTCGACTCGAAACGTCACCTCACCGTTTTCGATGTCCAGCACCGTGACGGTGTACTCGCCGATTTGCAGAACATCGCCGACTGTCAGTTCCAACTCGTGAAGTTGCACTGTCAACCTCCATGTGACCAGATGAGATGCCGTCCGAACGGGCATCGCGAATATAGCGGCGGTCCTGCGCGATGACAACCTCTTTGAACATCGAACGCTCAACATCATGCCGACGCTTCACTGCGGGCTGCGTTTTCAAAGGCACTCAGATTGCCGAGCAGATGCTCCCGGATCGTCGTCAATCGTACTCCGTCCTGGATCTTGCGATCTGCCGCATCCGTGACGAAGAACACGTCGAGTACCTGATCGAAGTGTGTCGCGATCTTCGCCTGCACGACACTCAATTCGAGTTCGTACAGCGCGCGAGTAATCGCATACAACAGGCCCGGACGGTCATGAGCGAAGACATCGACAATCGTGTAACGATCCGACGACTCGTTATCGACGACGACTCGCAGTGGCA
>JAYUFI010000781.1:0-10511 GCA_043738805.1 Planctomycetaceae bacterium
GTAGCTCGGCTCTCCAGGGCCGAGCGTCCGGCCCTGGAGAGCCGGACTACTCGCCGGACTACTCGCCGGACTACTCGCGAGGTCATACGCCCGCACCGAATTGTCGGCTCCACCAGCGACAAGCTGCCGGCCATCGGGGCTGAAGGCCACATCCAAGACGACATCTTCCCAAGCCGGCAATACACGAGCCGCTCCGTTCGCGAGTGAGAGCAGTCGGATCTCGCCGTACTCGCCCGGGGCACCTCCCGCGACTGCCAGTGTTTGCCCGTCGGGACTGAAACGTAGCGAGTGAATCCGTTGCGGCATTCCGGGAATGCGACGTTGCAGCTTGCCGGTCGCCACGTCCCAGACGAGCACTTCATGCACACCGGACGTGAAGAGCGATTGCCCATCCGGAGAGAACCGCAGAGCAAACACAGGGACGGGAACTCGGTAGGTTTCTGGCGGTTGAGGATGCTGACGCAGGGGCAAGAGCGTGACGATGCGATCGGTCACCGCCGGCCCGTCGAACTTGGCTCCTTGTTCGATCCACGCTTTGAACAACGCGATGTCCGCCGCGCTGAGCGGATCGTCTTCTTGAGGCATGCGCACCGACTCATCGGTTTCAATCAGCTTCTTGAAAAGGAAACTGTCGGTCGGCTTGCCGGGGACGATCGGCCGCTCGCCGCTGTCGCCCGGCTTGAGCATCTGCTCGAACGTGTGCAGCGCGAAGCGTCCCTCGGTCTTGCGATTGTCGTGACATCCCAAACATCGCCGCGCGAGGATCGGGACGAGATCGGCCTTGAAACTGACGTCCGCGGCCGAGGCCAGCGTCGGTAGCAGGATGAGAAGGAGAAGGATGCGCATGTGGCGAGTCCGTAGTTCGGGTCTCCAGGCCCGAACGAGTTTTCTTTTTAACAACATCCCAATGAAAACAACTCGGCCGGGCCTGGAGACCCGACCTACGACTCCAAACCCGACCTCCGCCATTCGAATGTCCAACCGAGTTCCTCCCACTTCGGATTCATCCACAACTGACATGATTCCTGTGGCTGACCGGCATTCTTGGGGTTTCGTCCGATGTATTGAATCGCTCGCCAAAGATGCTCCGGGTCTCGAATGATTCGGTCGTAGCTTTCGTCCTGCCACAAGTCACCGCTCTCGCTCCGAGTCGCATTGATGCCTCGCGCCGTAAACGATTTCCAACTTCCGAGGATGTCTTCTAAAGGAATCTCCGTTGGTTGCAGGGGTTTCACGATCGCATGGACATGATTTGCCATGACCACGCTGCATCCCAATTCGTAACGCTGTCCGTCGAAGTGTCGCAACGACTTCGCGACGCTCTTCGCAAACTCGTCGTTACGGAGAACGCAACTTCCCATCCCTTGATCGAGCCAGTGTTCGACACGTTCAAAAACCATGCGAGCCATCTCTTCGAGAACCACTCGCGAACGGGGCGGTGGATTGCGGCGTTCCCACTCCGCTTTCAGCCCGGCCAGTTCCTGCCGCTTGGTTTCCGGAATCGAATCGCCCAGCCGGAAGGTGACGAAATAAGTTGCTCCGTCCTGTCGCCAATGCGGCATGTTCCGCTCGTAAACGGTGAGCGGCAGATCCTCGCGCAGCCCTTGAAAACCCGGCGGCGGATCTAACAGGAACATATGGTGTCTCCGTGTGTTTGTAGATCGAGGTCGTAGATCGGGTCTCCAGGCCCGATCGAGTTTTCTTTTTAACAACATTCCAATGAAAGCAACTCGGTCGGGCCTGGAGACCCGACCTACGAACTCGACCTAATGTTGGAACATGAACTCGTTGGTGTTGATGACCGCCCAGATCAAGTCTTCGATGGCTTGGCGGCGGTTGGGGCTGGCTTTCAAGTGAGCGATCAACTTCGCGAGTTCCACCTCACGCGGCTCACGGCTGAAAGCGGCGAGATAAAGGTCACGGATCAAGGTGTCGTTCGGCAGTTTGCCCTCAACCCCAACAAACTTCTGCTCGAAACGACCGGCGGCGTGAGCGACTTGGTCTCTGATCAAGTCGCTGTTCATCAATTGCAACGCTTGGTCGAGATTCGCTTCCTCGCGTCGTTCGCAGGCGCAGGCCGTTTCTCGTGGCGGCTGGCCGAAGGCGGTCAGGAACGAAGTCAGATGCGGATACGGCTGCTGAGTCATGTAGTAGCCTTCGACGCGTGACCGCGCATCGTCGCGGCGTTTCGTGGCTTCGAGGATCGGCGCGGCTTGCTCGTCGGCGTGTTCTTTCAACGCGGCTTGCAGCTTCACTTCGGTGGCAAGCAATTCGGCTTGCAGTTCAGGCAGGCGTTCGGGGCCGTCGCAGAGGCGGCGAACGGCGTCCTGCATTTGTTCGGCGGTGAGCATTCGCGTCCACGCGTGCGAGTTCAGCAGCTCGTCGGTCTCATTGAAGCGGTTTGTGTTCGAGCTGCGTTGATAAGTGCGACTGTTGAGGATCAGCCGCAGCACATGCTTGCGGTCGAAGCCCGAGTCAGTGAACTCCTTCGCGAGCGCGTCGAGCAGTTCGACATTCACCGCCGGATTCGACGAACGGAAGTCGTCGATCGGCTCGACCAAACCGCGACCGAGGAGTGCGGCCCACATCCGGTTGACGGCGACTCGCGCGAAGAATGGGTTGTCGCGCGATGTCAGCCAGCGAGCGAACGCCAGCCGCTTGTCTTCATTCTTTGACCGTTCGACATCCGTCGGCCACGGCTTTTGCAGTACACCGGTGCGTGGATTCGTCATCGTGCGGCCGGGTGACAGCGCAATCATCATGTCCTCGTCGCGAGGCTCTTTCTTCTTCTTGCCTTTGCGCTTCGGGTCATCCGGCTTAGCCATGTCATTCGGGATCACCGTGCGATCAAGCTCATGAAACGCCGCGCCGATCTGGTAGTAGTTATCCTGAGTCCAACTTTCATAAGGGTGGTTGTGGCATTGAGCACACAAGACTCGCGAGCCCATGAAGAGCTGCGCGACGGTCTCCGTCACCATCTTGGTATCGGACGTCGTGCGGAAGAAGTTCGCGGCGGGCGCGTCGGACGTGTCCCCTTTGGCGGTGAGCAACTCGGTGACAAACTGATCGTAGGGGACATTGCGCTCGACCGAATCGAAGATCCAGCGGCTGTAAGCGGCGGCTCGATCGGGCGCGAGTTTGTCTTTGTTGATTCGCAACAGGTCGGACAACCGCAGACCCCAGAAGCGAGCGTACTCCGACGAGTTCAGCAAGCGGTCGATCAGCGACGTGCGCTTCGTTGGCGATTGATCCGCGAGAAACTCCTTTGTCTCGGCGACCGTCGGCAACAGGCCGCGCACATCCAGCGACGCGCGCCGCAGGAACGTCGCGTCGTCGCATGTCTCTGACGGCAGGTATTGCAACTGCCTCAGCTTTTGATGAGCCAGCTTGTCGATGACGTTGTTCTCTGGAGGATCGGACCAGGCAAACTCGGGGACGTCGCGAACAAATGTCAGATACGTCGAGACGATGTCGTCGAGATATCTGACGACGACAGCCGTCTGGCCACGATCGAGTCCCGTGACGAGACCGTTCTCATCCACGCGAGCGATTCGATCGTGCGAGACCGTGAACGACGCGATGCGGGTCACATCGCGCTGAGTCCCGTCCGAGTCGAACGCGACGACTCGCACTTGCTGCTGAGCGGCAGCGACATCACTGCTGCCCATCGGCGGGAGCTTCAGCACTCGCGCCGACTTTGGAAATACTTCGAGCCGCACATAAGTCGGCGCTTCCTTGGGATCGGGTCGGCAGCCCTCCGCAATCCACTGCCGCAAGATGTCGTAAGCGGCGTCATCGGGCTTCAACCGTTTACCGCCACCATGCGGCAAACGCAGCATCGGCTTCTTGAGCAACAAGCTTTCGTCCGGCTCCAGCGGATGCGTGAACCGCAGCAACGGCCCACGGATCAGGCTGCGTTCGTCAAGTTGCGGGTCAAACGCATTGAGCGAGAGTTCGAGTGAGCCACGCCCATTCGGCTTGCCGTGACACGAACCGCTGTTGCAACCTTGCTTGGTCAGCACGGCGAGTGTTTCGCGTCGGAATGACACGGGCGATGGCCGTTGAAACTGCTGCACGGTGAGCTTTACGGTCTTCGTGAGCGACCCACTGACAACTTCAATCGCACCGCTCCCATCGTTGAGCGGTGTCACAAACCCGTGTTCCACTTTCGCGAAGCTTTCGGCATTAGTGATGTGGTAGGTCACGAGATGCGTGAGATCGCGCAGCTCCCCGCCAGTGAAGCGCCCGGTGACGACCAACTGCGACGTCGAGCGTGGTCCGGTCAGAGTGAGTTCCGTCGGCGCAACGTCGAGCCGTTCGAGGCCCGTGAAGTCGGCGGCCTCGGCGGGAACGCAGAGCAGGCAGATGAGCAGGAGGGAGTGTTTCATGGAGGGAGTGGCGACTACCGATCTCACGCGAACAGTTCGCGGATCGGTTTGCCTCCTTTGGCGAGGAAGATCGGGCGGTCTTCGGGAGTGTAGATCGGTTCGTCGATGTTGATGCCGAGTTTCGTGAAGACGGTCGCGGCGTAGTCTTCGATCGTGTAGGCCAGCGAGCTGGTGATGTAGGCCCCATCGGGATCGGTCTCGCCGACGATCTGACCGCCCGGCGCGCCGGCTCCGGCGAACGCATACGAGAAGGCATGGACCCAATGATCTCGCCCTTGCCGCTCGTTGATCTTCGGCGTGCGACCGAATTCGGTGACGAAGCAGACGAGGCACTCTTTGAGCAACCCGCGCTGGTCCATGTCGGTGATCAAGCCAGACAAGGCCCAGTCGGTGCTCAGCATCATTGGCCAGGTGCCGATGCCGTAACGTCCCGATCCCGCGCCGCCGCCGGGGATGTTGGTGTGGTTCTGCGAGTAGATCGCGTCGTGATGATCCCAATTCATGTTGCCACCGCCCGGCCAGAGTTTTCCATCCGCCGGCCACTGCGTGTTGATCGTGACGAAGCGCACCCCCGACTCGATCAGCTTCCGTCCGAGCAAGTACAGATTGCCGCGATGCGTGCGATCCTTTTCGTTTGGGTGATACAGCTTTTTGATGTGCTCCGGTTCGCTCTCAACATCGAAGGCCGCGAGCGTTGCGGGGTTGGTTAGCATGTCTTCGGCTTGCTCGGCGAAACTTTCCATCGCCCGCACTTCAGGGCGTTTGTCACCGAGCAGTCCAATGTTGATGTTCGCCAGCAACTCGCGCCGGCTGCGAAACCGATCGGGCGCGATGCCTTCCAGCTTCAAGCCCGACACACGACCCTGCTGAATGCGATATGCCTTGTGGTTGGCTGACAGAAACCCAAGTCGTGACGTCGCCGATTGCTCGCCGCTTCCTTCGTAGATGTAAGCTGGCAGATGCCGGGCCTGCGTTCCGAGCTTGCTCGACGCGACGCTGCCGATGTCCGGCATCTCGACGGGGCCAGTTGGATCCGCGCCAGAGAAGACATACTGCGAGCCGAGCGGATGCGAATTCCCAATGTTCGGCTTCGGCTGCCGCAGACAACGCACGACCGACAGTTTGTCCGCAACGAGCGCGGTCTTGCTGAGCAACTCCGTGAACTGCATGCCGGGGACATTGCTGGAGATCGTCTTGAACGGACTGCGATGCACCGGATTGGCGTCGGGCTTTGGATCCCAGGTATCCGTTTGCGAAATGCCACCTTGTTCAAAGATCACCAGCACGCTCTTGGCTTGAGCCTTCCGAGCCTGCTCGGCAATCGCCCCACGCACCGGCTCCGCCAACCCGGCCAGCCCGCACATCGAGATCCCGACAAAACTCCGCCGATCGACTCGCGGCATTCCAATCTCTCCAAACGTTAACCCGTCCTACGGCATCTTCCACCGCACAGCCTCCACACGCCATTTTCTATCTTCTCCGCGATATGAGTCGTCGGCCGCGGAGACTTCGCCAGCGCTGGGGGTCACGACGAATGCCGACGGCGCGAAAGCAGCGAGCGTCATCAGAACCAATAGCATCATCAGTCATCCCGACTTTGTTCAGCGGCAAGGCAATCAGGCCCATTCCGACAGATGGCGACCGTAGCACAACGGCAGCGGGCGGCCGGCGTTGTCGGGCAGTTCTTGCGTGTAGTCGATTCCCAGATGGTGCAGCAGAGTCGCACGAATGTCATCGGGATCGAGCGGCCGATCGACGGGATACTCGGCCTTGCTGTTGGTGGCACCAATCACTGCGCCGAGCGGACCTTTGCCACCGGAGATGAGCATCGACATGGCGGCGGGATAATGGTCGCGGCCAAAGCGGCCGGGTGAGTTATTATCGACGCGCGGTGTCCGGCCAAACTCTCCCGTCACGAGCAGCAGCACCTTCTTGTTCAACCCGCGCTGATGCAGGTCTTCAATCAACGTCGCCACCGTGCGATCGTAGAATGGGAGGCGATCGTGCATGGCCTCAATCAAATCCCAATTCACCGCGTGATCGTCCCAGTCGTAGTTCTTGCCCAAGCTGCCGGGAGGTCGCCCGGGGACATGTACCGTGACCATATTCACGCCACGCTCCACCAACCGGCGAGCGACCAAGCACTGCTCGCCCCATTCCACTCCATAACGCTCGCGCAGCTTGGGATCTTCTTTGGAAACGTCGAACGCCTCGTGAGCTTTATTCGACAGCAGAATCTCGGTGGCCTGTTGCTGGAAGTAGCCCATTGCTTTGAGATTGCCGCTGTGATCCAAGTCCGTCCGCAGGCGATCGAATTGCGTGAGCAGCGACCGACGATCTTCAAGCTGGCCTGGCTTCACCTGCAATCGCCAATTCTCCAACCCGCGCGACGCCACCGGCACGCGATACATCTCGCCCCAGTAACCCGGCGAACCGTACCAGCGATAACCACTGCTCAAGTCGAGCGACACGGGCATGCCGTTGCGTGTGATTCCCAAGGCGCGATTGACCACCGCGGTGATGCAGGGATGCTTGGATTCCGAACTCAACATCCCGCCGACTCGGTCCTGACCGAAGCCGGAGGTAAAACGAAACGTGCCGTCGGGATGGCCAGCGTGACCGTGACTCACCGAGCGAATGAGCGTGAACTTCTCCGCAACCTGAGCGTGATGCGGCAGCAGTTCGCAAACGTCGATGCCCGGCACATTCGACTTGAAGGCGTGCAGCGGCCCCCGAATTTCACTCGGAGCTTCCGGCTTCATGTCATACGTTTCGAGCTGACTAGGACCACCACCACACCAGAGCAGAATTACGGCCGTATTGCTTGGAACCGGTTTGACCGCCGCCTGCGCCTGCAACCTCAGCAGGTCAGCCAGAGTCAGGCTGCCAATCCCCAAAAAGCCCGCCTGCAAAAGTGCTCGGCGCGACATTCTGCCACGTCGAGGAACGACCGTTTCAAGTTCCAGCATCTGTTCGATTCCCTCGTCAGTCATCTCAGATTGATCGGTTGTGTTCGATCAGGCGAACCATTTGGTGTCACCACAATATATCGGCCGCTGGCGTGGCACCAATGCTGACCTGAGCAATTTCAATCTTTGAGTGTTGTCCGGCAGCACATGCTGAGTGACAACCAAGCCGCGTCAGGCGACATGAGGCTGGCCAAACACTTGGCCTGCTCGGAACGCACCGCGCGGTTCAACAAAGGCATTCCAGAATCGAACGTGTATCATGACAGCCTGACGCTGGGGCCGTACCCGATCAGGATCTCCTTCGAACTGGCTTCGTGTACGACGACGGCAGAACGTGTCCGGCCCCGCGCGTCGGTGGTTTACGACACGCCCAATCCGGCGTGCTTCGCGACCGGAAAGTAATCCTGGCTCTCCGCCATCCGTGTTGAAAACGCATTCGTGAGTCGCAAGGCACTAGCTGCGGGTCGATGAGAACAACCTGCGGCTAGCACCTTGCGGCTCACAGAACGCAGACTTCAACACAATCGGTGGAGAACCTGAAATTGCCAATTGACGATTTGGCCTCGAACCTGACGAAGTCGTCGACGACGGTGGAGATCCGCGACAAACCAACAAGGAATTGGCAGCCCATGATTCACAATCGGAGAAACACTATGACGCATCTCCTGAGGATCTTGCGATCGTGTGCGATTCTTGTTTTGGCAACGAGCGCCAACGGGCTCTCACAAGAACCGCCAGCGACCCGCTGTTACTTGATCGGCAACTCGCTGACTTGGGATACCGTGCCACCGCTGTTGTCTGGCGATGTGCAGTGGCACGTCGATTGTGGAGTCCACCTGCCGTTCATCCACGCCAATCCCGAAAAGCCGTGTGTGAAAGAATCCACGCTCTGGACAGCGGCTCTTCGGGATCGGCAATACGATGTCGTCTCTGTGCAGCCGCACTATGGCTCGACCTTGGCGCAGGATGTCGAAACGATTTCGGCTTGGATGAAGCTGCAACCCAAAGCGGTGTTCGTCATTCATTCGGGCTGGGCCTGGCATGCTCAACGCGCGGCCGAATTCGAGAGCTACGCGCCGCCAGAACAAATGACGCACAGTCCGGGCTACTTCCGCGCGTTGGTCGCCGAGTTGCGTCGGCTGCATCCGGGACGAGAGCTGCGTCAGACGCTCGTGCAGAACCTGCTGGCAGCGATCGCCGATGACATCGCCGCGAACCGAGCGCCGTTCAAGAATGTTGTCGAGCTGTATCGCGACAACATTCATCTGACTCACAGCCACGGCAAGTATCTCGCGCACAACGCCATGCGGCGCGCACTGGGGCAAGCACCGTCAGCCGCCGGGTTCGAGAAGCTCGATCCCGAGGTGAAGCAATATCTGGACGGCGTGCTCGCACAACTGGTGACGGCTCCCGCAGACAGAGCGCTGTTGGCTCAGATTCTCTCGATTGAGGCAACGGTTGATCGCTCGGCGCTCATCGCGAAGGTGTCCGACAAGAACCTGCAAAGCAAACTCGTCGCGCTGCTGCCGGAGATCGAACGAGCGGCGAAGGTGCGTCGGGGCACTCTCGCGCTGGAAGCCGAGATCAAGGAGATCGGCGGCAAACTGATCTGCACGCCGAGCGGCCCGCAGTGGCTTACTCTCGCGACTGGCGACAGCGGCACGGAGATCTTCGATGTGCCGGCCGCGATTGACCTCTACAACGGCAACAATCCGCTGAAGGGCAAAGGGGGAAGAAACGAACGGGTCACCGACGATTGGCTGAAGCGGCTGTCGGGGCTGACGACGTTGCGGCGGCTCGATCTGGCGAACTGCGCCATTCAGGGCGAAGGCTTGCAGCACATCGCCGCGCTCGCCGGCCTGCGAGAACTCAACCTGACCTTAACTCCCGTCAGCGATGACGCGCTGAGGCATCTCGGTGGCCTGACCGAATTGCGGATCTTGGGGCTGGCTTCGACACAATGTACCGGCACCGGATTCGCCCATCTGAAGTCTCTTCGCAAGTTGGAGAGCGTCAACTTTCATTTCACGCCGCTCAACGATGCCGGGCTGCAAGCCATCTCGCAGGTTCCGATTTCTGACCGATTGTGGTTCGCGCATACTCGGTTCACCGATGAGGGAGCCGCTCATCTGAAAAGCCAAACGCAACTGAAACGCTGCGGCATCGGCAGTGCCGACAAGGCGAGTTCCGGAGAAGCCGTCGCCGCGCTGACGAAGTTGCCACTCGAAGACCTCGCCTTGCTCGACAACCAGGCGACACCCAGCGGGATCGGTCACGCAGCCAAGATCGCCACGCTCCGCCGACTCGACGTTTCGCATGCCCCGACCGTGACGGACGATTCGATGCTGTTGGTGGCTCAGATGTCAATGCTGGAAGAGTTCAAACTCGGCAGCGCTCAGGTCACCGACGCTGGCCTTCAGTCGTTGGCGACCTCGAAGTCACTGAAGAAGCTGTGGCTCAGCGGTATCAAGGGCATCACTCCCGCCGGTATCGAACAGCTTCGCAACGCTCGCCCCGAGTTGGTGATTCAAGCACAATGAAAGTGACTAATGACGGTTGCATCGCAAGTCTCCGTTGATGCACTGACAGAAAGATGGGGACAGAAAAAAACACTCCGAAACTCATCCCTATTTTTCTGTCAGCCGAGACGATCGCATTTCGGGGATCGACTTCAACTGGCTCCATCGCCGTGGACACCATCCTCATGAACGCTGCTTCGCGCACCGATCGTCGAGATTTCTTTCACCTTGTCGGCCTCGGCGTCGTTGGTTGGCAACTCGGCCATGCCTTCGCGGCCGAGCCAATCGCAAAGACAAGCGGGCCCCCGGCCATTGAACCACTCAATCGCTTTCCTCGCATGATGCAGGATTGGTTGGGGCGACAAGTCCGCAAGATCGAAACACAGGGCAACCTGCGCCGCGCGGCCATCAAGACCAAGGCGGACGCCGAAGTCTATGTGGGATCCGTGCGAGAACGCATCCGTGAGTGCTTCGGTCCCGAGCTGGAGAAGACGCCGCTCAACGCGCGTGTCACGGGAATCGTCGAGCGGGACAACTAGAGCAATTTCGCGATTGGTCTTCAGTTTTTTGGTGAGTTTTCTGTAGTCTTCCGGAGTTATTCGGACTCAAGGAGGGGAAGGCGATGGCGGCGGCGT
>JAYUFI010000782.1:0-3978 GCA_043738805.1 Planctomycetaceae bacterium
TTGGAAGGCCGGACGTGGTACGACTTCAACATGGGGCCGCAGCTTTATTGGTCACTGTGGGGCGACTACTTCATTCATCGCATTCATCTGCGCGTGCTGGACCACATCCAGCAACTCAGCGAGGCAAACTCGAGTGAGACTCGTTGAGGATTGAAGTGAAGTGGACCGAAGCTCGTCTCTCACGCGAGCAGGTGAAGAACAACCGCGACATCCGTAATCTGCTCACTCAACGCGGCAACGTGCCCGAAAACTTGTCGGACGAGGAAGACCTCAAGAAAATCGAACAGCGGCACGAATCGGACGCGAAGAAGTTGCCGAAAGTCAGCGAGCCGCCGAAGCCTTAAACATCAAAGATCGACCATGACCAAAACATTTCGCATCGCCGTCATCGCGGGTGACGGCATCGGCCCCGAAGTCATTCGCGAAGCCATTCGAGTCGCTGATGTGGCGGCTCCGAAGTCGGAGGCTCAGTGCGAGTGGACTCACTTTCCGTGGGGGACTGACTACTACTTTCAAAACGGGCGGATGGCTCCGGCGGATTACCTCGACACGCTGACCGGGTTCGACGCGATCTTGCTGGGAGCGGTCGGGCATCCGAGCGTGCAGGATCATGTGACGCTCAACGGGTTGCTGTTGCCGATTCGGCGGCGGTTCGATCAGTGCGTCTGCTTGCGGCCGGCGTACCTGTATCCCGGCGTCGACAGCCCGCTGCGGAACAAGCCGGGGGGCAGCATCGACATGCTCGTCTTCCGCGAGAACACCGAAGGAGAATACGCCAACATCGGCGGCTTCCTGTATCGCGGGATGCCCGAAGAGTCGGCGATTCAAACGAGCGTGTTCACTCGCAAAGGCTGCGAACGCATCATCCGCGCGGCGTTCGAGAAAGCGGCGACTCGGCCGAAGCAGCGTGTCGCGTCGATCACCAAGAGCAACGCTCAAGGCTACGGCATGGTCCTATGGGACGAATGCTTCGCTCGCATTGCCGCCGAGTTCCCTGCGATCGCGACCGAGTCATTGCTGATCGACCGCGCCGTGATGGAATTCGTCCGCCGCCCCGAATCATTCGACGTGGTCGTGGCCAGCAATTTGTTTGGCGACATCCTGACCGACCTCTCGGCGATCATCGTCGGCAGCATGGGCCTCGCCGCCAGCGGCAACATCGACCCGACTCGCCGCCATCCCAGCATGTTCGAACCGGTCCACGGCTCGGCCCCCGACATCACCGGCAAAGGCATCGCGAATCCGCTCGCGGCGATCTTGTCCGTCGCGATGATGTTCGAGCACCTCGGTCTCGATACCGCCGCCGCGAGCATTCATCAAGCGGTGAAAGACTTGCTGGCATCGGGCGGGCCGAGGACGCCGGACTTGGGAGGGATCGCGCTGACTCAACAAGTGGGTGATGCCGTCGCTACCAAAATCACGAACGCCTGAGTTCAGCGATTGAGTGTCGCACGCCTATTATCCGAAGGCTTCGTTGGTAGGCGTCGCGACGAATGGGCCTTTGACATCAATGGCCAACGTACTCAACGCCAGTCTTTGCTCAAGTGCCGAATCGCTGTCTCGGTTTAGGGCCGTCAAGCCGGGAAGCTCTGCGTGGGCTGGATCGTGTCCTTCAGGAGTATTTGGGCTTGGAGCCACTTCAATTCCCTGTTGTCGTAAATCGCCCGCACGAAAGACGGCGACGAAATAGCCTTTCTTCCCTTTGCCCTTGGCGACTTCATCGAGAGATTTGTACTTGGCTCGGTAGATCGATATTCCAGTCAATTCATCCGACCTCGCACCAAAAGCTTCGGGCGATAGTCTCCCCTCGCCATACCAACCCATCGACACCGGGATTCGGCGATAGAGCAATTCCTCATCAGCGATCGGTTCTGTTCCGTCAGATTCGGTCATGACTTTTCAAAACATCGCTGAAGGGGATGTGATTAACGCGACCACTGACGATCGACGAGCTTTCCGTTGCTGAATCGGCACTTTTCGATACGGCCATCGCATTGGACGTGGATGGATTCAAAGACGCCATTGTCCGTTCGTTCAAATACAATTCCGCCATGAGTGTCAGGAACCACCTGCGGCGGTGGGACAGATGACTTGCGGAATGGTTTGACGATTTCCTGATAAGCAAGACAGATCGTGTCAATCGAAGGGGCGGCGAATCCTTCTTCAATGAAGTCTTCCGGGTGTGTCCCCCATTCAATGAACTTGTCGAGCACCTTCGCCCACCCCTCGTCAATTTCTGTAGATCGGCCCTGCAAAACGTCAATGAGTTGAGCCGCCAATGTTTCGTCGGTGGTCGAATACGGGACCATTGACGAAGTTAAGAGGCTCGACGCGATCGCTGGTGGCATGATTAGTCTCCAAGATATTTTATTCTTGAATCTTGTAACTTATCCAAAGAATCGTTGGGAAGTGTGTTCTTAGCCTGGATTGTTCATGGTTGCATCGAAGTCTGAAGCGCAAGCGAAAGAGTTGTCGCAACATCCCTTCGCTTGCGCTTCAGGCTTCAATGGCGCACGCTGTCACGAAATATCCCCGAAGCATGAATAATCTCGGTTAGTGGTCGTGGCCGCCTTTGAAGAGGGGGCTGTTTTTGTCGCCTCGTGAGGCGAGGTAGGCGACGAGGTCGAGGATTTCGTCGCGGGTGAGTTTTTCGAGCAAGCCTTTCGGCATGATCGAGACCTTTGATCGCTGACGTTCGGCGACTTCGTTGCGTTTGATGACGATGGGCGTCGTGCTGATGAGTGGGTTCTCGACGACCTTGATGATGTCGCCGCTCTCTTCGACGACGAGACCCTGGATCACTTTGCCGCTTTGCAACTCGAAGACGTTGGTTTGGTACTTCTCGTTGATCTTGGCGGAGGGGTTGAGGAGTTCTTTGAGGATGTCGCTGGGTTTCAGTTTCACGTCGAGCTTAGCGAGGTCGGGGCCGAATTCTTTGCCGGCGTTTTCGAGTTTGTGACAGCCGACGCAGTTCGCGACCGTGAAGAGTTGCTTGCCGGCGGTGTAGCTGCGCTTCGAGTGGTCCGCATGGTCGCCGTGGTCGTGGCCCATCGCTTTGTGGTCGAGGGCCTCGATGTTTTTGGCCAAGTCTTCGAACTTCCATTCGGTGCGTGGGCGACGGTCTTTGAGCAGCGCGTCGGCGGCTTCGATCTTGGCGGTGGCGAGGTACGCTTCGGGGGCGGCTTCGTAGGCGTCGAGGTCGGCGACGACGTACAGCGCGGCGTACATGCGACGCCAGTGGCCGGGGTACGTGCAGACGATCGGATAGATGCCGGGTTCTTTCGGGACGTTGAAGCTCAGGCGTTGGCTGTCACGCGGTTGGAGGAGCGTGCTCTTCGCGAGGATCTTCGGTGAATCGGGGATGTAGTGCTTCTCGGCGAAGCCGGGCTTCTGCGCGTTGGCTTCGGAGAGCAATCCGATTTCTTCCAATGCTCCGGGCAGCGTGATCGCGAGGTTGTGGGGCATGAGGTCGCTGTTATCGAGGATGAACTCGACGGGCTTGCCGGCTTGGACGGCGATGATGTCTTTGTCGTAGCTCATCTTCTCGAAGACGGTGCCGATCTTGATGACTCGGATGCCGAGTTCGCCGAGAGTCGCTCGCGCGGCCTTGGCTTGATCGGCGGGCAGCAGTGAGGCGAGGGCGTCGCCGAATTCGAGCATGTCGATGGCGGGGGATTGCGTGCGGTCTTTGGCCGGGATCTTTTTCACGGCTTCGACCATCACGTTGAGCAGCGCGGGGGCGTCGTCTTTCGGCCACGTTTGTTTCGGCAGGCGTTGCAGCGAGCGGATGGCGGTGAGGCGATCGACGTCTTCTTTCACGAATTTGCTGAGCGCGGCGAAGGTTTTGGGTTCTTGGCCACGGACGATCGTGAGGGCGTTCATGGCGGCTCGGCGGACGAGGCTTTCGGGGCCGCCACCTTGCAGAGTGAATTCGGCTTTGACCGGTGGGGCTGGGTTCTTTTCGGACTTGAAGACTTC
>JAYUFI010000783.1:0-1461 GCA_043738805.1 Planctomycetaceae bacterium
TGGAATTCGGGCCAGCCACGCCGGGAGAATTCCTAGTCAGCTCGCGGTCTCCGGCGCACGCACGGCCAAGTGCAGTGACACGTTGATTGGAATCGGAGGGTTCTGAAATCGCGGTACCGTCGCTCATCGACTCATCGTATGTGACACATCCGATCAATTCCTACGAAGTCGACATGTGGAAACTAGCGGAGTGCTACCGCTTCCCAAGCTGAGAACGCGGGTTCGATTCTCGTCGCCCGCTCCATCACATTTGACATTGTTCCTGTTGGCGAGGCACTTGATGGTAAGGAGAGATGCTTGACCCATCATTTTAAAGTGGAGATTCGCCGCAAAACTTAGCCGCGGAGTGCCACTGGAGTGCCAAAGCGTCTTGGCTCGATGCGACTTTCGTCACCGCAGGAATTCACTATGCGACAATTTCGTCGGATCACTGCGAGTCGATATCGCGACGATGAGGTTTTTCGCAGGCAAGACATCAGCTTGGTCAGCTGATGACGAAGATTACTTAGTCAACGGTCCCCGCCGGAACAACCCACTCGCATCGTTGACCGGTAACTTTGGCGATTGTGTCGTAGTAGCCGTCGTAGTGAAGCACGGTGAGACCGGATCGCTCGGCAGCAGCGGCAATCAAGAGATCCGGAATTTTCCGTCCACGCTGACTTCGAGATGCCAACAGTCGCTGCACTTGTCGAGCGCGACGAAAGTGATCCGCTACTGTCTCTACCAATTCAAAGACAGACAGATCGTTTTGAGCATTATCCCATTCGCGCGCGTTACGACCGCCGTAACCCACCTCGAGATCCGTAATCCCCGCTCGGCCCACTCGACCGGCCGCCGCCAACGGCTCAACAACTGCGCGAACGGTGGGCGTCGCGAGTCGGAAGATGACACTCGTGTCCATCAGGTAGTCGAGCGCCACGCGTCCTCGCGGGCTTGATATTGCTGTTCACCGAGACGAGTGAGAGCTCGTGCGACGCGATTTGTTTGACGCAACGCCGAACGGCGAAGGGCCTCATTCACGGTCTCTCTCATCGTTGACGTTCCGAGTTCGGCCTGAGCCGACGCAAGAGCGGCGTCATCAATGTCGACGAGATGCTTGGTCACAGCATGAGTATATATTCACTCCCGTTCGTATATACAGTTAATCTCAGATGTGGGGAGGCAACTCTCAAGTACCACGGGATCCTTATCCTGGTGCCACCAGAGTGCCAGGCCGTCAGAACGGCGCACAATCACCCAGCATAAATGGTCTGTGAGCAGTGAATTTGCGTAGCATGGGCGGAGCAAGCCATTTGCTTCCCAAGCTGGTGTTTCACGTGTACGAAGTCGGCAAGCTGTCGCTACAGAACCATCATTTTGATTCAGATGTCAACGCCAGAGTGCTGGCGCTCCTGAGCGTTACTATTCGCAAATAAGCAGTCGTATCTCGGAAACGACCATCCAACATTTACCGCCTGGTTG
>JAYUFI010000784.1:0-1461 GCA_043738805.1 Planctomycetaceae bacterium
TTTTAACCTTGGCCCTCGCAGGACCAGGGTCTCGAAAAATCCGACAACTCCTAGAAAACGCGGTGGCCTTGGCCAGCTAAAGTGCAAAAGTCGAACTAAGCAACGGGATGTTGTTCGCTCGCGGTGGACCGCTGAGTCGGCCTATCGAGTTGGGCCGCTTGTTTTCCGTTGCTCGACGAATGCACGAGCGTCGCGAGTAACGGCGACGACTTCATCATCAACCCAAGGAAGTTTTTACGCAAAGGAATCGCCATGAACCTGAAGTCTCTTTTGTCCCGCTCCGCTTTGGCGGCGGTACTGGCCCTGATTGCTCCCGCGTTTGCGATGGCTCAAGCTCGCACCGCCGCGCCGATGGCTGCGCCAGCCAGCAAGGCTCAAGCGGCCATCGAGCAAGCGAGCAAGGACGGCAAATACACGTTTCTGCTGTTCTACAAGACGACCGACGCGGCCTCGAATGCGATGACCGCGACGGTGAAGGAAGCCTTGGTCGGCAAGTCCGAGCAAGCGGTGATGGCCCACGTCCAAGTCGGCGACCCTTCCGAGCAAGCGTTGGTCACGAAGTACGACGTGAGCCGTGCTCCCATGCCCATGACCATCGCGATCGCACCCAACGGAGCGATGACCGGCATGTTTGCTCAGAAGGTCACGGTGGAAAAACTCGGCGACGCTTTCGTCACGCCGACGATGATGTTCACGATGAAGAACCTGCAAGAGAACAAGTTGGTGCTCGTCACCGTGCAAGGTTCGGCGAAGGCTCCGGCCCCGGTCGCGATCAAGGATTTTCAGAGCGACCCACACTTCAAGGATCGCATCGTCACGATCGGTATGACGGCGGCTGATCCGCAAGAAGGAAAATTCGTCGGTCAAATGCAGATCGACCCGAAGGCCAAGGCCACGCACACCGTCTTGCTGGCTCCGCCCGGCGTGATGGTGGGAAAGTTCGACGCGGTCGCGTCGAAGGACGAGATCGCCGCCGCGCTCGCGAAAGCGGGCAAGTGCTGCGACGACCCGAACTGCAAGCATCATCAACCCGCGCCCCGATCGGCCACACAACCGGGGCAGGCGACGCGGAAGTAAGCGAACGTAGGTTGGGACTCTGTCCCGACCCGCACGATTGGTCGGGACAGAGTCCCAACCTACGAAAGGAAGAAACCATGAACCTCAAAACCCTCGTCTGGCGTGAGCTGGCGGAGCGGCCTTCGGCCATGTTCACCAGCACGCTCACGATTCTGCTGGGAGTGACGGCGCTCGTTGCGATTCGTCACGTCACCGTGTTCTCGGAACGCGAAGTCGGGCAGCAATTGCAATCGCTGGGAGCCAACGTGCTCGTGCTGCCCAAGGACGCGACGTTGCAGGATTACTACTCAGCGGACCTGACCGAGCGGACGCTGCCGGAGTCGCATGTCTCCAGCATCTTGTTGGAGAACTTGGCGGGTGTCGAACGTATTTCGCCGAAACTAT
>JAYUFI010000785.1:0-1461 GCA_043738805.1 Planctomycetaceae bacterium
CGGACAACGCCTTCGAGATTTATCGAACCGCGGTGAAGCTTGAGACGCCCGAGCGATTCAAGTTTCTGCGACGTTGGGTCATGCCGAACGAGTCGAGCGACTTGCTGCGAATGTCGGGAGCATTCACTCCAACGCATCCAGCTCCGCCAGTGCTCAACGAGAATCCGATTGATGTCGCGACGGCGGAAGCTCGGCAAGCGGTTGATCAACGGCTCGTGCAAACCGGCGGGAATTTTGTTTGCCCGGCGATTCTGCTGGTGCTCGCGGCGGCGGAGATTGATCGGCTCGACGAACTCAAAGAGGAAGTGCTCAAGCATCCGCCGACCAGCTCGCCGGAGATGGCTCGCAATCGAGCCGCGATGCTGGGCATCATCGCGCTGCTGCAAGATCAACCTGACGAAGCACTGGCCAATGTATGGGAGTGTCATCAGCTCATCACCGATCAAGAAGGTCCGCAGTACGTTCGCTGGGGCGACGTCGCGTTGGCGAGTCTCGCGATTCAGCATCCGACGACTCGCGATGCCGCGTTTGAGTTGCTGGATCGCATCAAGGGGAAACAACTGCAAGCGAGCAAGCCGGGGACGCCGGAGTTCGCTCGCTTTGTGCGACAGCTTCACGGTCAGGCGCAGTTTTTGATTTATGGTGGTGCTCCCGACGAGTTTGGCTCGCAGCCGAAAACCAGCCAGTGGCGGACGGTGTCGCAGCCAAGCGCGCAGTCGCGCGGCAGCGGCTATCCGATTGCGTCGTTCGATCTCATCGCGGGTGAAGTTGCTCAGCGAGGCGGGCACGAATTCGACGGGGCGTACTTTCAATCGCCACTGCTCGGCAACTACGAGGTCAGTTGTCGCCTGTCACACTTTGACTTTCGCGAGTCGATGCTGATGGTGTCGGGAATCGCGAACGCGCTCAAGTACACGCACAACGAAGTGAAGGTGTTACATGTGCGGCCTCCCATCGTCGAATTGCCGATTGCGAAGCCGATTACGCCCAAGGTGCTGCAATGGCATGACTACAAAGTGGTCGTGAGAGACGGACGCTTCACGAGCTTCGTCAACGGGCAAAAACTCTACGAAGAGGCGTTGCCCGAACAGCCCGATCCGTGGTTGGCGGTCGTGGGGATGCCGGTCTATGCGTCGCGATCCGTCCGCGACATTGTCATCACCGGCGAGCCGGTCATCCCGAAGGAACTCGACCTGCTCGGATCTCCCGACCTGCGGAATTGGATCACCGATTACTTCACCACCGATGGCGGGAAATCGTCGTTTGAATGGAAGCTCGACGAGGGAGTGCTGGCGTCGCCACAGATGCTCGACGCGAATCCGAGTCGCGATCGCCGGAAGGTTGAAAATATCATCCGCTATCACCGCCCGATGCTCGAAGACGGCGAGATCCGTTACGAGTTTTACTATGACCCCGAAGTGAAACTCGCCGCTCCGGCCAGCAACCAGTTTTCGTACCTCG
>JAYUFI010000786.1:0-1461 GCA_043738805.1 Planctomycetaceae bacterium
GGCAAGTCGTGATGGACGCGGCCGAAGAGCGTCAGCTTGTTGTCCTGAACCTGAAGCTCCAGCGATTCGAGCGTCACGCCCGGCAGATCGGCCAGCAGGACCAAGCCGTCGGGCGTTTCAAAGATGTCGATGGGAGGTGTGAACACGAGCGGATCGACGGGCGGCTCGGTGTCGCTGCCCTGTGGCGTCGCGGTTGTTTTGACGATCTCATTCGACATGGTTGCAGCCTCTCCTTGGTTGAGGGTTGAGGGAGAGGTCTCAATTGCGATTCCGTCTTCCTTCATCACTCATCTCTAATCCTTCATCCCTCATCCCTCTTTCAAATCGAGTTGCCATCCGCGACGCGAATCTGCCTCGGCACAGTCGCCGGGGCTTTGGGAAGTCGCACTCGCAAGATGCCATTCGTGAATTCGGCACTCAGCTTGTCCTCGTGAATCAGTGCGGGAAGTGTCAATGAACGTTGCCAGTCTCCGCGCGGTCGCTCCTGTCGGCGGTAGTGGTCGTCGGTAATCCCCTCGGCTCCGGTCCGTTTCCCCTTCAACGTCAAGACGCCATCCGCGACGAGAACTTCTAAATCCTCGGGGCGAGTTCCGGGCAACTCGGCCGTCAGTAGCAGTTCGTCATCGACTTCATAGACATTGACGGGAGGATACTGGCGACCAACCCGAATCCCCTGAAACGACAGCGACACACTCGCCAGCAGACGATCGACTTCCCGCTCCAGATCGCGGATGGGATCCCAAGTCTGTCCCCAACGAAAGACCGCCATGGCACAACTCTCCTTGAACGATTCCGGAAATCATCAGCGAAGGCACGCCGAAACGCCGCGCGATGCGAGCCGAAAGATTGCAAACAACATACCGCCGCAAAGGACTGCGCGTGAACGACGGTCATGTGGCCAATCGATCCATCCGATTCAACATCATCTCTCGTGAGGCACGAATCTTAGCGTTCAGAAGTCACTCGGGCGAACAATCCGCATGATCGAGGGCAACCGCCGCAATCGGCAACTCGTCGGACACGATTCTGCCAATGTGACAGCAGGGCAACGGCGAACTGTCCGAGCGATAATAGCCCGTTGTGAATCGGGTCACTTGGATGTTTGAGACTGTTCGGACAAACTGCCTCAGCGGATTTCCAATTCATAGTCGGCACGAGAGCCGATCCGGAGTCTTCTCGATGGTCGCCAAATTGAGTTCTCACCACGCGGTCTATGTCGGCAGCTTTGACCCGCTGACACTGGGTCACGTTGATATCATTCGCCGGGCCGCAACGATCTTCGACCGGCTAACGGTCGGCATTGGCATCAACCCCGACAAGCGACCGCTCTTCTCACCCGACGAGCGGCTGGCGTTGACGATGCAGGCCCTGAAGCCGTTTGAAAATGTGGAAGTCCGCTGCTTTGAGGGACTGACAGTCGAGTTCATCCGACAGTGTGGAGCCCGAGTCCTCGTGCGCGGC
>JAYUFI010000787.1:0-3962 GCA_043738805.1 Planctomycetaceae bacterium
CTCGTTCAGATTCAGTGTTCCTGCCGTGATGATCGGGCAAAGAGCACAAATCGCCATCGGAATTTCGTAGCTCACCATCTGAGCCGATTCGCGAATCGCTCCGAACAGCGCCCACTTCGAGCCGCTCGAATAACCCGCGAGAATGACTCCCAACACTTCGAGCGACAGAATCGCGAACGTGAGAAACAGTCCCACATCCAACCCCATCGCCGACCAGCCATCCGAGAACGGCAGCACAAGGTATGCCGCAAAGGAGGCGACCACGACGATGTAAGGAGCCAAGCGGAACATCAACCCATCCGCATCAGCCGGAACGAGATCTTCCTTTTGAATCAACTTGGCACCATCGGCCAGAGATTGCAGCCAACCGAAGCGGCCACCCGTGCGAGTCGGTCCCAAGCGATCTTGAATTCGGGCCGAAATTTTACGTTCAGCCCAAATAAAAAGCCCCGCAGGAAGTCCGAACCACGCACCCACGAGCGCGACATGCACAATCGCAGCGAGCACCATTGCCGTCGTCGCATCAATGGGACAACCGCAGATCGGAATCGTCTGTGTTTGCAAGAACTCAGCCAGGGAGTTGGCAGCCAACAGTGTGTCCATCATCCATTCGGCACTTTGTCCGCCAACAATTTTGACATCGTTGTTCGCGGAAGTTTGCGAGGCATGACCGACGGCAGCGGCCCGTCGGCTGGCTTACTGAACCGCATCTTGAGGCGTCAAAAACCGTCCCAAGTCTCAGCAAACCAACCCCCAACCTCATTGGCCGGGAGCAAAGGAGCGGAGACTATGACAAAACAAAATTGGGGATTCAAGCGAGTCGGAAATAGGTCGTTGATTCCTCAAAAATGAAACGCACAAATCTCAAAAAATGTCACGGAGCCATGCTGCCGTGAATTGAGAACGAAGCCCAAACCAAAGTCGCTGGCACGCTAAAACGTCGCATCGAATATCTCAATACGCTGAAGCCGACTCCACTCCGCAATCGTTTTCGATCGCAGCAATTCCACTTCGTAGGCTAGTGCTTCGTCACTTCTTGAATTTCGGGTTGGGTGGCTGGGGGCTCACTTCGCTCGACCCCAGCCACCCGAAACTTTGGCTGTGACAAAGCGCTAGATTTCTAATCCGGCCGTTTCGATCGACTCAGCCGGTTCAAACGCGAGCGGATTGGAAATCCGCTCGACGACATGCCTAAGCTCCCCGCTATGCGTGACGCGGCATTCGAGTTTTGGTTGTTCGGACTCAAGCAAGCTCGCGCCTGCATTTTTGCAGGCAGTTTCTTTGTCGTGCTGATCCTCTCGAAGTTGCTGCCGCTTGGTTCGCTGCCGCGATACGACTTCATTCTGCTGGCCGCGATTGTGTTGCAGGTCGGATTACTGGCCACTCGCGTTGAGTCGATTCAAGAGGCGATCGTTCTTGGACTGTTTCATTTCATCGGCTTGATGCTGGAATTGTTCAAGACACATCCGGCAATCGGTTCATGGAGTTATCCGGAGTTCGGCTACATGAAGCTCGGCACGGTGCCGCTCTATAGCGGGTTCATGTATGCGGCGGTCGCGAGCTACATGTGCCAGTCGTGGCGGATCATGCGGCTCGAACTGGAGCATTACCCCAACTACAAACTGAGCGTGCTGCTGTGCGTGGCGATCTACGCCAACTTCTTCACCAACGCCTTTGTTCGCGACGCACGAATCATCCTGATCCCGCTGGTCTTCGTGCTGTTCTGGCGGACTCAAGTCCATTTCACCGTCTGGCGAGTGACTCGAAAGATGCCACTGGTGATGTCGTTCTTCTTGATCGGCTTCTTTATTTGGGTGGCGGAGAATATTGCCACGTTTTTCGGTGCCTGGGTCTATCCAGAACAGTCGGGGCAATGGACCGCAGTTTCCACTCAAAAAATGAGTTCGTGGTTTTTGCTGGTCATCATCAGCTTCGTCATCGTGGCGGACCTGAAGCACCTCCGCGAGCGAGGCAAGAGCATTTCGTAGGTTGGGACTCCGTCCCGACATTTCTATGCAGAGTGTCGGGACGGAGTCCCAATCTACGAAATGCCGCTCATATCGGCGCATGTCGGCCCACTTTGTTGATGCGGCCGTAGACGTCGTTGAGGATCCAGTGGAACAACACCAAGTGGATCGACTCGACCATGCCCATGTCGTCGAGCGGCACATGCAGGTTGTTCTTGGCCATGCCTTGCAGCTTGCCGCCGTTGTAGCCGGTGATGCCCCAGGTGCGGAGGTTGTGGCGATTCGCCCATTCGACGGCGTTCAAAATGTTCGGGCTGTTGCCGCTGCCGCTGATCGAGATCAGCACGTCGTCAGGTGAGGCGAAGTTTTTGAGTTGCTCGACGAAGACTCGATCGAAGCCCTCATCGTTGCCCCACGCCAGAATGTACGGCGTGTTGTCGGTGAGGCTGAGCACCTTCAACCGCTTCATATTGTCGTTGAGAAAATCTTCGCGGCGGAGTGTGCTCTTGCCGAGATCCTCACAGAAGTGCGACGAGTTCGATCCGCTGCCACCGTTGCCGATGATGAAGACGAACCGACCATCCTGATAAGCCGAGTAAATATCGTCAGCGAGGCCGACTGTTTGGCTGAGATCCAGCTTATCGAACTCCTCAGCACAGCGAGCGAGATATTCCTTCGGGTTGAGATGAGCACCAAGCATCAAGAAATCCTTCATGAACAGTTACGGAAACGATTGAGGGCGAGCGAGCGGACTTTAGCACGCCTCAAAGACCGTTGCGATTCCTTGGCCTTGCCCGATGCACAGTGACGCGATGCCGAATTTCGCGCCGGAGTCGCGCATGCGATGCAGCAACGTGGCGACGACGCGAGCACCGCTCGCACCGAGCGGGTGGCCAATTGCGATCGCTCCACCGCGGGTGTTGACCTTCGTTTCGTCGATACCAAGCAGCTTCAACACCGACAACACCTGCACGGCGAATGCTTCGTTGACTTCGATGCAGTCGATGTCGGACAGCTTGAGACCGGCTCGTTGCAATGCCTTTTGGATCGCCGGGGCAGGGCCAATCCCCATTTCTTCGGGGGCAACGCCGACAACCGCCATTGAACGAATTTTGGCCAACGGCTTCAGCCCCAGTTCGCGAGCTTTATCTTCTGACATGATGAGCGAGGCTGCGGCACCGACACTTACCTGCGATGCGTTGCCGGCGGTCACGCTGCCGCCTGCTGGATTGAATGCGGGGGGAAGTTTGCTCAAGCCTTCGGCGGTTGTATCGGGGCGTAATCCTTGATCGGCGGCGAGCAGCGTTTTCAAGCCGATTTCGTTGCGTCCCCACGTGGGGACGATCTCGGCGGCAAACTCTCCTTTGCGAGTCGCTTCACACGCCGACTGCTGGCTGCGAGCGGCGAAGTCGTCTTGTCGCTGACGGCTGATGCCGTACTTCATTGCGAGATACTCCGCCGTCAGCCCCATGTTCATGATCGCTTCGCTGTGTTTGCGAATCAGGCTCGGAGCCGGGTCGTAGTCTTTGTTGGCCGGGATGTGATCCATGTGCTCGACGCCACCGGCGATCTGCACGTCTTCGCAGCCGGACATGATGCTCATGGCCGCATCGTTGATCGCTTGCAGCGAGGAGCCGCAGTTGCGATTGATCGTCACGCCGGCAACCTCGACCGGGAGGTCTGCCATCAAGACGGCAATGCGGGCGATGTCATAGCCCTGCTCGCCTTGTTGTTGCACGCAGCCCCAGCGGACATCTTCGATCAAGTGCGGATCGATCCCTGTTCGCTGCACGATCGCTTGCAGGAGTTGTGCGGAGAGTTCATCCGCGCGGACATCTCGAAAGTAACCCGCCTCGGCGGAGGCTTTGCCGATCGGCGTGCGAGCGGCATCCACAATCACGGCTTGTTTCATGATGCTTTCCTTTGAACATGATCAAGAGCAATTTCGTAGGACGGGCACTCCTGCCCGTCGAAAGTCAGGCGACGGGCAGGAGT
>JAYUFI010000788.1:0-3960 GCA_043738805.1 Planctomycetaceae bacterium
GTCGCGGCTCCGAAAACACATTGATCAGCTCAGCGACATGATTAGACGAAACTGGACGATTGACCTTGTGCTCTGACTTTCGCTGGTTACCTTCCTGCCCATCACTCGGTCTGGGGCACGCACGGAAGTGGCCGTAGAGCAAGACGCTCCCCTGGACGTTGCGACTGTCGCTCAAGTGACAGCCCGCGCGTCTTTTCTTTTCCAAGGAAGGGTTGCCCCATGCTCGTGCTCTCTCGCCGTCCCGGCCAAAAGATTGTGTTCCCCAGTCTCGGTATCGCGATCGAGGTTCTGCGCTCACACGGGTCCGTGACGCGATTGGGAATCGAAGCTCCCGACGATGTCCCCGTTCTGCGCGACGAAATCCTGGCGAAGAAGCTGGCGTCGGCCGACGACATCGCCAGTTCGACGCTTTCACCGAACGACCGCCAGCGTTGTCACGAGTGGCGCAATAAGCTCAACCACCTAATGCTCAAGCTACAGCTTCTGCAACGCCAACTGGAACTCGGCCAAGCCGTCGATCCCGAACGGAATCTCGCCGATGTGTTTTCCGATCTGACGGATCTCGAACAGTCGACCACTGACGTCGTCGTCGAGAACACTCCACCGAAGGTCTTGATCGTGGAAGATCAAGCCAATGAACGCGAATTGCTTGCGACGTGCCTGCGACTCGGTGGCATCGAAGTGGCCACCGCCAGCAACGGCCGCGAGGCGTTCGACTACCTCCACGACCACGAGTTGCCCGATCTCGTGTTGCTCGACATGAGCATGCCGGACGTGGACGGTCCGACTTTTTTGAAAAACATCCGAGACGACATTCGCCTGCACGACTTGCGGGTCTTCGCTGTGAGTGGGTCCGCGCGCAATGAGTTCGGTTCGGCATTATCCGTCGATGGTTGGTTCTCGAAACCGGTGCGCATCGATTCGCTCTTGCAGGCTGTTCGCAGCGAGAGACTTCTGACGGCGATCATCGTCTGAGTCTTCGGTGCTCAGCCGCAAGACGAAATGCAAGTGAAGCTGCCCAAGCCAGTCGCTCCCGCCTTTGCTCGCCCGACACCGCAGGTTCTGACGACTTCGAGGTGATCATCCGCAGAATCGAACGTCGTATCTTTGCCGCAATCTTTCTCAATCTGCGATCGCGTGCGAGACCGAGTCGCTACGACGACTCTATGTTTGGCGAGATCATTGCCAGACGATTGCGAAACCAGAAGAAGTCCCTGCGGGAGTCCCCAGCCATGTTGCGAATCCGAATGAACTCGCGTCTAACGACGGCGTTGCTGGTGACAACGTTGCTGCTCTCGCCAGCCATCCTCCGTGCGGCTGATGTCTTGGATGGCGGCAGCTTTTTCAGTGCCGATGCACTTGCACGAGCGAACCAGACGATTCGACAGATCGAACAGAAATCGGGACACTCGATTCGTATCGAGACTTTCGCCACCGTGCCGGCCGACAAAGTCGAAGCGGTCGCGAAGATGGACAAGTCGCAGCACGAGACGTTTTTCACGAAATGGCAACACGACCGGGCCGAGGCCACGAAATCGCGCGGCGTGTTCGTGTTGATCTGCAAGACACCGTCGCATCTGCGCCTGTGGGCTGGCACACCGATTCAACATGCCGGCTTCGGTGCCGCACAGGCACAAACTGTCCGCGAGACATTGCTCACCGGCTTTAAGGCGAAGGAATACGACAAGACTCTGACGGAAGTCGTGACGCAACTCGCGACGACATTCGATGGGTTGAGCAACGCCAAGAACAAGGCGGCCGCGCCAGGCCACAAGCCTGTCGCACATGCGGTTCCCACGCCGTCGTAAGCTCCGGCACTTCACACACTCGTACCGGCAGCTCCTCAAGCGAATGGAAGCAATTTCTGTTCGTCATTGTACTTATCATCGGCGGCATTCTGCTGTTCTCGTTCGTGGCCAGAATGTTCGGCGGCGGACAGAGCAATGTCCCTGAAGGCTCCGGCGGTGCCGGCTACGGCAGCGGGCGGCGGTGGATTTTTGAGTGGACTGACAGGCGGCATCTTCGGCGCGGTGGCGGGCAACTGGCTATACAACCAATTCTCGGATCTTCACGCCTCGGCGAGCGAGACGCATCCGCCGATTGACGACTCATCGAACAGCAGCGACTGGTCTGATACTGGCTCTGCCGACAGCGGCGGCAACCACTTTGGCGGCGGAGATTTTTGACTTTGTCGCAAATCCTCAACGGACGACACTTCGCTCAACGCAATGAAGTGACAGCAGCATCTCACCATTCAAGCATTCAAGCGGTGCGGCGTCGACAGTCGCTCAGCAGTCCGCCAAGCCGTTCGCGGCATTCAATCGAACCGGACCTCCGGCCGAGTTCGTCGCCAGGGTCGATCAACTGATTGTCGAGTCCCAGATGATTGCGTTTGGCGTGGTAGTGCGTCCGCGAATTCGGCAAAGGCGCGACGCAGCGACTGCTCGCCGAAGAAGATTAACCGTGGTGAAGCCGATCGCGCACAACATATCCCAATGCGCCTTCAAGAACGTCCCCTACGAGGTTTGCCGTTGGCGATTCAGAGCCGGTTCCATGACATGAGCCTTGAGAAGTTCGCAATAGTCGTATCGCTAATCGCATCACCAACGTTGCTCAGTGCCCCTGAATCCAGTCACAGCCCCACGTCGGATTCTCGCGAGCCAACTTGAGCGATCGTTCGACGATCTCCGGCCATACGCGCGGCCGCCGCACCACTTTCCGCCGATCACGGAAATCCCACTTCCGTGCGACAAGCCAACCCGCTGCATTCAATTTGTGGCAGATTTGTGGCGGTGTGATCTTCAGTGTTCTCAGGAACGCATGAACGAACCGAATTGACTCAAATACATAACCCGTTAGTATCTTACTGGTTGCCTCGAATTGGAATCACAGCAACGCCGCCGATCAGAGAATCCCCCCCTCTCCGCATTCAACCATGGCTCTCTCGTAACGTATTGCGAGAGAGCCATTTGCATTGGCGAGTCTGATTGGCACAGTTCAGTGTGTCAAAACTGTGCCAATCAGCAGGTCGCAGAGCATCCCCGCGTTGGATTGATTTCGGAGTTGGAAGGTCAGTGAATGTCATCGTGACTGTGATCCTGGATTTCTAGGACATGGCTTGTTGGGAGCGGCGTCCTCCTTATTCCGACTGACTTTGGCCGGCCCCGGAATTGGGACCGTGAGAACCAAAGAAGTCGAGCTTCTTTATTTGATGTTGAGCTTCACTGCTGTGAAGGTGGAAATAGTCTCGCAACATTTTCGAACTGGAATGGCCCAGCCAACTCATGGCGACCTGTTCGGTGACGCTGCGAGCGCAGACCGAACAAAAATAGTGTCGACAAGAATGCAGACTTCCATCGACGAAGAGGTATTGTCGGAAGTTGTGGATGGCGGTGAGTGGAAGAGGGCGGCGTGCTTGGGAGAAATTGGAGTTGCACAACATCCTTTTTTCCCAGGAGCACACCGCCATGTCAGAAGCTATCAAGAGGTCGAACGATTTTCCCGTGTCCGAGAGATCCGAACCCGCCTTGGGGAAGGATTTGTTGACCGAAGTTTTGCGGAAGGGAGCTCGTGAGCTATTGGCTCAGGCTGTTGAACAAGAGGTTCAAGAGTGGCTGGGTGAACGGTCGGAGCTGCGGGACGAACACGGCCGGAAGCAGGTGGTTCGCAATGGGCATCTGCCGGAGCGGACGATCCTGACCGGCATTGGTCCCGTCGCGGTGCGGCAGCCGCGCGTGCGACATCTGGCCCGTCGAGGAACGTGAATTGTTCTCGTCGAAGATTCTGCCGCCGTACTTGCGGAAGACGAAGTCGTTGGAGGAATTGATCCCGTGGCTGTCCCTCAAGGGGATCAGCACGGGCGATTTTCAAGAAGCTCTGCAAGCGTTGGTCGGCCCGGAGTGTCCGGGGTTGTCAGCCAACACGATCACGCGGCTCAAAGAAGTCTGGCAGCAGGAATAC
>JAYUFI010000789.1:0-3959 GCA_043738805.1 Planctomycetaceae bacterium
GTGAACTGATCCCATCCAAGCCCACTGACAAGTCATCGGCCAAACCAGCCGATCCCTCAAATAAGTGATACTTCTGCCGCGTGAGGCTCAGTCACTTCATCGGTCTCGTCTGCGATTTCAGGTGGCGGTGTGATTGTCCAACTCAGGCGCTTCATCTCGTTGAGGATTTCATCAAGATGATTTTCGAGATGCTCCGCGTTCAGCATTGTTCGCGGACATCATCAAAAACAATTGACGGGGCTAGATCACGCAAGCGCAAGAAGACCGCGCCCACGAACGTCTTCGCAGACTCCGAAATCCGGGAGGCAAGGACCAACGTCGGCGGGATGCTGATAATGATGCCGAAGAAAGACACGAACCTGTTTCTTTGGGGGGGAGTTCTTCACAACTTCGTGAAATCGTTTCCGACCAAAGAAACCCCGAACACGAATCCCGATGACAGTGGGAATGCCATTTGCCTTTTGGAGTCACAATGACGATGATGTACACGAACGACAAAATGTAGCAACATCAACGAAAGGGTCATCATGGTACAAGTGGGGATCAAAGAGATTCGGGACAACTTGGCGGACACGCTCAACAAAGTGGCCTACGCGGGGGAGCGAATTGTCTTGGCGCGACGCGGTAAGGGTGTCGCCGCGTTGGTGTCGATGGAAGACTTGGAGTTGCTGGAGAAGATGGAAGACGAAGCGGATGTTCGCGACGCGAAACGGGTGTTGGCAGCGATGAAGCGTAAGGGAGAGAAGCCGATTCCGCTGGCGGTCACCAAGAAGCGTTTGGGGATGAAGTAACATGGCTCAGCGTCGTTACACAGTCGGTACCGCACCGGCGGTCGATAAGCAACTGAGCCGTTTGCCGCGTTCAGTTCAACGACGGCTGACGGAAACGATCGAAGGGCTGGAGTCGAATCCGCGACCGCACGGCGTCAAGAAACTGGAAGGCCCTGACAATCTCTGGCGTGTGCGGGTTGGAGATTATCGCATCATCTACACCATCGAAGACGACCGGCTGTTAGTGCTGGTCGTAAAGATCGGTCATCGCGGCGACGTTTATCGAGGCTGAGATGGAAAAGGTTTCGCGGGGCTGTCTGATTTCTTCCGCTTGGCGGCTACCAACGAAGCCGCCAAGTAGTTTTGGTTTTCGACCTTTGCCACCCGTTGGCCGATTCTCGACCTGAGAACCGAGACCGGCTGGCGTTCTCAGAAGGGTTTCAACATGTCCGGCACTTATCGACCGACGATCATTCGCTGCCTCAACGCCCAAGGCCAACGAGTTTCAAAAAGCACTCCGGGCGCGAAGCGTGTTCGTGAGAAGTCGAAAACATTTCTTGGGAGTGTGCTGATGCGAACGGCAAAGTTCGCGCCGTCGCGTTGTGCGATGACGCAGACGCTGACCAACGAACCGTCCTGGCGTTCGATCGTGCGGCTGACGCGAAGCTAAAGCGTCTCTGTTTCCGGGAACGTGGTCGGAACGAGCCTTCAAAATGCTCCACAACGATTTGGAAGCGAGCGGCATTCCCTACGTCACCGCTGACGGCATTGCCGACTTTCATAGGTTGAGACACACGTTCATCAGCAATCTCGCGGCTTGTGGCATTCATCCGAAACTCGCGCAGCAACTGGCTCGGCATTCGACCATCGCGTTGACGATGGATCGCTACACCCACTTGGGACTGATCGACATGACCACGGCGTTGGAGTCGCTCCCAAATATCGTTAGCACGGACGCCAAAGAGTGTCGAGCGACCGGGACCACGGACGACGCTTCCGATTTTGGTTGCACAAATGGTTGCGCACGCCCTGCTGAAATCAACCGTTTTGAACCGAAATCACCTGTCTCGTTGCCCACTTCGAAAGCGGCTTCATCGGCCAACGAAGAACCCCGTGTTTTTCCGCGAAAAACGCAGGAAAACACGGGGTTTTCTCAAGCGAGGCTGGCGGGACTCGAACCCGTAACCTCCGGATCGACAGTCCGGCGCTCTAACCAATTGAGCTACAGCCCCTTGTCGTCATTTCCGAGCGGGTAGCCCGGAAAGGTCGCGGGATTCTAGCCAGCGACCAAACAGCGTCAATAGAGTCGGCTGTTACACTTTTGGGCTTCAATCATTCTGGCAAATGCGAGCCAGGTCATTCTTTCAGGACCATGTCGATGCACATCACGGCTCCCAAAATGAGCTGACGCAACGGACTGTCGGAGGGAACGCTTTCGTCGATCGAGAGGACGTAATTGTCCGCCGTCGTGAAGAGTTCTTTTCCAAGACCGGCCCATTTTTTGGTGACGCGGGCCAATTGGCGTGAGCCGGACACGAAACTGAAATCCCAGCCGGACCATTTTCCCTGCAGTTGGCAGAGTGGTTGGTCGTTTACGTCCAGCACGCTGAAGGCTCCGCCGAGCGAGAAAAACTTTTGTTTGAAGCCGCCGATCACTTCGTCGTTCTCATCCAAAACTTTGACCTTCGACAGAAAGATCGAAATGCCGCGAGTGACTCGCACAATCGGCTCGCCATTTTTGGCGCGGATCTGCACGTCGAACGGAGTCATTCGCTTGTAGTCCGTGAAGCGGAGTAGTTTGGTGAGGATTCCTAATTTCTCTTCGCGGCATTCCATCATGATTTCGCCGGTCTCAGGATCGTGAATGTCATAATTGTTCGCCGCTTTGAAAAAGCCGGTGTGTTCTTTCACGAGATACAAGTTGCTGCTCAGAACCGAGTGCATCGTTTTTCCTTGTTGAATGAAGTCGTTGTTCGATGCGAGCGAAACAGATCGTTCGTCACGGGGATCTCCTGTTCGGTTTTTCGCCTTTGCTGTTGGGTTACGCACATTGTGGTGCGACGTTTCGCGACGCAATTCATGACCCGGAACGTCGCGCCACATTGATTGCGCCTTCGCTCTGTTGTTTCACCGATGCCCATTCTCCGCACAGCATGATCGCTTCCAAGGAGCCGGGGAAAGTGACTCCCTCAAACGGGGACCAGCCGCATTTCGTGAAGAGGTTTTCTCGTGACACCGTGCAAGGTCGCGACATATTCAACACTGTCAGCGAGGCGGTGTAACCTGGCTCGATGCGTCCGAAGCGAAACGGCACGCAATAGGGGTTCACGAACTCTCCCGGCTTTGCGGAGCAGAAACTTGCGACTTGTTCCGGAGTGAAGTTTTGCTTGGCGATCAGCCATGTGACGAAGGCCGCATAAGTATCAAGGTGCGGTTGGCCGGAGATGCCGCGAGCTTTCTCTTCCAACGTGTGTGGAGCGTGATCGGTCGCGAGGTAATCGAGCGTCCCGTCACGCAGCGCAGACAGCATCGCCAAGCGATCGTGAGTCGCTCGCAACGGCGGATTCATTTGCATCAAGCCTCGGTTCGTGTCGGTGATGTCGGACTCATCGAAGTACAAGTGATGTGGCGTCACCTCGGCGGTGACACGCAGGCCGCGATCTTTTGCGGCTCGAATCAGTGGAATCCCCGCTTCAACCGAGTAATGACAGAGCTTTCCGGTGAGGTCGTACTTCTCAATCATCAGCAACGCGAACGAGGTTGCTGACACTTCGCATTCTGACGGGCGGCGTTGCTCGTGAGTCGCTGCCGACTTGTGCTGGTCCATCATCTCCGGGTCTTCGCAATGAAAGCTCACGGCCTGACCGCGATAGTCGGCGAGAGTCTCATCGAGCTGCCGCAACGTCTTGAAATACAACTCGCCGACACTCGGCCCCATGTAAACCTTATACGGCACGGGCCTCGTGAGCGGATGAGTTCCCGGTCCAATTCCGGCATACAACGTGATGTGAATGGGGACACGCCGCTCTTCGACAACTCGGCGTTTCGCGGCATATGAATCATCGTCGATCGGCGACACATGATTGTTCGGCATGTCAGCGACATGCACGACACCGCCGTTGACGGCGGCATTCGCTGCCGTTGAAAAATCTTCTTTGTAGCACTCGCGTCCGCTGACATCGTCGCGCG
>JAYUFI010000790.1:0-10424 GCA_043738805.1 Planctomycetaceae bacterium
CCGCTCCCTAACGGTCGCGGTACGGAGACTCCGATGCTCGCCGACTTGAGTCAACGCATCGAATCGCTCGGCCGCACTCCGTTGTTTGTCGCGCGCAACAATCAACTACTGGGAGCACTCGCCGCTGAAGACCGAGTCCGTTCAACAACCGCCGAGGCGATGCTCGCTCTTCGGTATCTGCACATCACAACCGGCCTCGTCAGCGGCGACCGCTTGGCCGTCGTGAAAAACGTCGCTCACAAGCTCGGCATCTCGCTGATTGAGGCCGAGCGTTTACCGGCGGAGAAAGCCGACGTTGTCCGTTCTCTGCAAGCGACCGGTCGCAAAGTGGCGATGATCGGCGACGGAGTGAACGACGCTCCCGCGCTGGCCGCTGCCGATGTCGGTTTCGCGATCGGAGCGGGAGCCGACGTCGCCATTGAGGCGGCTGATATCACGCTCGTTGGCAGCGACCCGCGAGCGGTCCCTCACGCGATCGAATTGGCTCGCCGCACCCTGAGCATCATCCGCCAAAATCTGGTCTTCGCGTTCGCCTACAACGTGGTCTCGATCCCGCTCGCAGCCGGGTTGCTTTCGGCGTTTGACCCAATCATGCTGCCACCGGGATTCGCGGCCGCCGCGATGTCGGCCAGCAGCGTGCTGGTCGTGACCAACAGCTTGCGGCTGCGGCGATTCGTGCCAACTTTGCGTTTGTAGGATGGTCACTCTTGCCCGTCTTTTGTCGCGACGGGCAAGAGTGACCGTCCTACGGTTTTTTCAAACAAGCCAAGTGAGTCGATCATGCGATTGTGGACGATTGGTTGTCTCTGTTTCGTCAGCTTCGTGGCAGCGTGCGTCAAGGTTGAGCAACCGCCGGTGGCAAACGCAGCGGGGCCGAAGGAAGTTGCCGCAAAGAAAGACTCAGCGAACGCAGTGCCTCCGAAGAAGGACACCGACGCGAGAACGGCATCGGCAAAGCAACCGCCGAAGCCGTTGCTCTCTGCCGACGAAATCGCCCACGGCTGGATTCAACTCTTCGACGGCGAGTCGCTCTTCGGATGGAAGCCGAACAGCGATGTGAATTGGTCGGTGGCTGACGGCGTCATCACGGCGGACAAGGGAACGAAGCCGGGACTGCTGCTCACGGCGGTGCCGTTTGCGGATTATGAATTGCGGTGCGACTTCTGGATGGCGAAGGGTGGAAACAGCGGCATCTTCTTGCGAACGCCGTTCGTGCCGACTGATCCCGGAGTTGATTGCTACGAACTCAACATCTGCGACACGCACCCGCAAGGTTTTAATACGGCGAGCTTCGTGAAGCGGCAGAAGCCGACGAAAGAAATCTCCGGCGAAGAAGCCTGGAAGACGTTCGTCGTTCGCGCGGAAGGCCCGCACGTCGTCGTGAAACTCGACGGTGAAGAGGTGCTTGACTTCACTGACAAGACCGATAAACCGCTGACGTCCGGGTTCATCGGCCTGCAAATGAACTCCGGGCTCGTGAAGTTTCGAAATCTGTTCGTGCGACCGCTCGGCGGCAAAGATCTCTTCAACGGCAAAGATTTAACCGGCTGGCGCGAAGTCCCCGGCTCGAAGAGCACGTTTGAAGTGACCGACGGTGCGATCCACGTCACCAACGGCCAAGGTTATCTGGAATCCGAAGCGACGTTCGCCAACTTCGTGCTGCAAGCTCAAGTGAAGACCAACGGCGACGCGCTCAACAGTGGCATCTTCTTCCGAGGTCTCCCTGGCAAAGAGGGAGCGTACCCTGGCTACGAATTTCAAATTCAAAACGGCGTCAAAAACGGCGACCGCTCACAGCCCGCCGACTTCGGCACCGGCGCGATCTTCCGCCGCCAAGCCGCTCGGTTCGTGGTCTCGAACGATCGCGAATGGACCGCGCTGACGCTCGTCGCTCGCGGCCCCACCTTCGCCACGTGGGTCAACGGCGTCCCAATCACCGTTTGGACCGACGACCGCAAACCTCACGCCACCGGCAACGCCCGCGAAGGCTTGCGCCTTGAAGCGGGACATCTCAGCCTGCAAGGTCACGACCCAACAACCAATCTCGATTTCAAAAACATCCGCGCGGTCGAGTTGCCGTAACCGGGACGATTCATCGCCTGTCGCTTGTGCATGATCAGTCTGGAGGATTCGCCAACTCACGACAGCAGTCATCGGCAAAAGGCGCGAATCCCGTTTGGTTCGCGTGACCACAGCGATCGGGATCGACTCGCTTGGCAATCGCTTTCAGGGCATCAACGATCTGCGCGAATTCATTCGGTTTGATCAGCTTGTCGAGTTCGTCCTTCGGGACTTTCGCGCGGCGAATGTTGATGATCTCGGCATCGGAGCTGAGACCAAGTCCCTGTCGCACGGCGACGGGGTCATCGAGCAACCAAACATCAACGTGTGGGTCGGCGACACCCAACGCGATGGGAAATTGCCGACCCGCTTGTCGCTCCTCATCGCGAGTCGTTTTCAAATCGCGTTCACGATGTCCCGCGCGATCTTTGTCGCGGTCGACAACGGCTACCAAACCCTTCATGCCATGGCTTCGAGCGTGCGCGATCGAAAACCGCAGCTTGCGGCCATAGCCACGTCCGCTCCCTCGATGATGAATCCGGACCCAAGATTCAAACTCAACGTTGATCTTTCGCCCCAGGATCGTCTCTATCAGCGGAGGCAGCGAGGCTTCATCGCGCGGGCCATCGGCCACAATCAGCACCGTCATGATGCCTCCTGAGCGACTAAGCCTGATTCCTCTTCATTGAACCAAATCTCGCCCAACATGAAGCCATCGAAATATTCCTTGAGCCGGCTCCAATCGACAGGCTTCGCCGTTCGGCTACCGTCGTCAGCTCGTTGAAAGACGAGCACTTGATCCTCTTCCGGCTTCACATAATCGAGCAAGTACGGCGAGTGCGTCGTGAGAATCACCTGCGCTGGAGCCTTGCCGAACTTCCCTTGAGTGATCCCGCGCAACAGATTCATCACATCGCCAAGTCGCTTCGGATGAATGCCGGTTTCTGGCTCTTCCAGCAAGATGATCTTCGGTGGACTTGGGTGATGGACGAGAGCGAGGAAGAACAACAACAAACGAACGCCCGCCGAAGTCTTATGCGCAGGGATACGAAAGCCTCCTTCGATGACGAAGTCGATGCGTCGAGAGTTTGCGGACGGGGTTTCGATCTTGAGATCTTCGAATCCCGGCACGAGACGACGTAGTTCATCCAGCAAATTCAAATATCGCGTCAGATCGTTTCGCAGTAGGTGATCAATGAGCGCGGCAACACGACTACCATTAGTTTCTAACTTCAGGCCGTTCGATTCTTTGGCATCGAATCCCTCGCACTCTGTTTCAACTCCGACACCGGGGAGCTGAAATCGCTGGATATCCGATACCAACAGCTCGCCTGTAAATAGTCCGACTTGTCGGTCTCCACCTTCCGATGTCCGAGACTCAAGACGAAGATTTTGGCCGTCGCTTAACGTACCAAACGTTTTGATATTCTGTGCTAAGTTCCCACGAAAGTGATCCAACGCATTGAGTTTGTCGCACTCACCGGGACTCAGAATTTGGATCGCGTCCAAGAACACAGACTTCCCGGTGTCATTAGCACCAATGAGCACCGTGAGCGGCTTCAACTCGACATCGAGTTGGCGGAAGCAGCGAAAGCCGGTGATTGAGAGTTGCGTGAGCACGAACTTTCTCCGTGAGGTAGGCCGTTGTGGGACGTCAGATTATCTTGCGTTGGTGGCTTTGTCGCGTCACGTGGAGGACGGAAGAGACGGAATGCTGCGGTGAAGCCGCAGGTACGTAGCCGTTACAACTACGGCCCTGATCTGAACTCGTTCGGACATCGCTCGATTTCCTGAAACCTGATCAACGAAGGAATGTGTCTTCATGCTGCATGAATTGTCTTGGTTGTTGCGTCGGCAGTTTGGTTTTCGTGGGGCTCGGCGTTGCCGGAATTTGCGTGTCGGTGGCGTGGCGTTGGAACGGCTTGAGCAACGGTGCGTCCTCTCGGCGAATGTGCTGACTTATCACAATGATTTGGGGAGCAACGGCGTCAACGCCGATGAGACTCAATTGACGCCAGCGAATGTGGTGTTGAATTCGTTTGGCAAGTTGCACACGACTCCCGTGGATGGGCAGGTTTATGCGCAGCCGTTGGTCGAGACGAGCGTGACGATCGTTGATGGCGTCAACACCTCGGCGGGAGCGGCGGGGTTGCACGATGTGGTTTTCGTGGCGACTCAGCACGACAGCCTGTATGCGATCGACTCCAGCGCCGGTGGCGGGGCAGTGTTGTGGAAGCGGAGTTTCCTCGACACGAACGTCGCGGCGAACAACACGCTGGGGGCGACGGCGATCAGTTCCGTGCCCAACGGCGACACGGGATCGGGCGACATCAATCCGGAGGTCGGCATCACGGGGACTCCGGTGATCGACGCGGCGAGCGGCACGATGTTTGTCGTGGCCAAGACCAAAGAGACGATCGGCGGCGTGGACCACTACGTGCAACGGCTGCACGCCATCAACGTCGCGGACGGAACCGATCGCGTCACACCCTCTCTGATCGGCGACACGACCGTCGGCAACAGCAACAGCACGGCGATTTACGTCTACGGCAGCGGCGATGGGAGTGTGCTCGATCCCTACAACAACACGAACAAGCAAGTCGTGCAATTCAATGCGTTGAAGGAACATCAACGCGGGGCATTGAGCCTCATCAACAACACGGTCTACGTGCAATGGGCATCACACGGCGACAACGGGCCGTATCACGGTTGGGTGGCGAAGTGGGATGTCTCGCAGCTCAACACCAGCGGCTTCGCGTTGACGGGAGTTTTCAATAGCTCGCCGAACGACGGGCTGTCGGGCATTTGGCAAGGAGGCGGGCGGCTCGTCTTCGAGCCGAACGGCAGCGCGTTTTACTTCGAGACCGGTAACGGCAGCGGCGGTGCGCCGACGCTCAACGGCAACGGCTTACCGAACGACGGCAACTACAACGAGGCGCTCGTGAAAGTCGTGACCGATGCGACGACTGGTCCGACGCATCAAAACATGAACGGCTGGGGCTTGAAGGTCGCCGACTATTTCACGCCGTTCAACGTCAACGCGCTGGACGGAGCGGACTCCGACTTCGGATCGGGCGCACCGATTCTGCTCCCCGATGCGGCGGGCATTCCGGGGCATCCGCATTTGATGGTGGCGGGAGGGAAGGAAGGGAAGCTGTATCTCATCGACCGCGATCAGATGGGGCATTTCGATGCGAGCAACGATCACGTGCTCAACGCCGTACCGGACGGGAGCGGACACAACACGCCGCCCGGAGCGATCGGCGGACTGCTCAGCACTCCCGCGTATTTCAACGGGAAGTTGTATGTCGTCAGCGGCTACGGGGCTCAAGCTCACGCCTTCACGATCAATGCGAACGGCACGTTGTCGGACACGTCGCAAACGGCGGTCGGTTCGTTCGGTTATCTCCCCGGTTCGCCGAGCATCTCGGCCAACGGGACGACGGACGGGATCGTCTGGGTGATGGACCGGAATGCGAATCGGCTGCACGCTTACGATGCGGCGACGCTGTCGACCGAACTCTGGAACAGCAGTCAAAAAGTGGGGGGCGGCGACAACGTCGGAGCGGTGGTGAAATTCGCGGTGCCGACGGTCGCGAACGGCGAGGTCTTTGTCGGGACCAACAACGCGCTCGTCGTGTATGGGTTGGTGCAACCGCCCGACGCGGTGCCGCTCGCTCCGACGCTGGTCGCGACGACGTTGTCCGGTTCGGCGATCAACTTGAGTTGGACCGACACGACGGTCGCTCCGAACACGGCGGCGAGTTATTCGATTGAGAAGTCGACGGACGGCGTCAACTTTAGTCCCGTGGCCACCGCGCCCGCCGGTTCGACATCGCTGGCCATCGGCGGACTCTCGCCGCAGACGCATTACGACTTCCGGATCATCGGCATCAACTCGTTGGGAAGTTCGACTCCGTCCGACGTGGCGGACGCGACGACCACGGATCAAGTCGCGCTGCTCGACTTTTCGAGCGGCTTCGTGAACTCGACCGCGCTGACGTTGAACGGTTCCGCCGCGATTTTCGGAAGTCGGCTGGAACTGACCGACGTCGGACTCTGGGAGGGCGCAAGCGTCTTCAGCTCGGACCCGGTGGACGTCACCGCGTTCGCAAGTGAGTTCACGTTTCAAATCAGCCGCGGTCGCGACACCGCCGACGGAATCACGTTCGCGATACAAGGGAACGGGCCGACCGCGTTGGGAAACGCCGGCGGCAGCTTGGGCTACGGCAGTATGCCGAACAGCGTGGCCATCAAATTTGATCTCTACAACAACGCTGGCGAAGGGGTGAGTTCGACCGGTCTGTTTCTCAACGGTGCCGAACCGTTCGCGGACGGGTCGGTCGATCTGTTCGCAAACGGCCTCGACTTGCACAGCGGCGACCTGTTTCGAGTGGACCTCGCTTACGACGGGACCACGCTGACGGTCATCGTCACCGACACCCAAACGAATCAATCGGCGACGCAGCAATATGACGTCGACATCCCGAGCATCGTTGGCGGGAACGGCGGTTATGTCGGCTTCACCGGTGCTACCGGCGGTTTGGGGGCTCTCCAAGACATTGTGACGTGGACCTATTCGCCCTCAGCAACCACGTCGCCGAATTCGCCGAGCGGTTTGGGTGCGACGCCGGCGTCGGCCACCTCGGTGCAATTGAACTGGACCAACAACGCTTCGAATCAGTTGGGCTATCACCTCGATCGCGCGACCGACGTGAACTTCACGGAGAGCTTGATCACCCAAACGCTCTCCGGAAACGGCACGTCGTTCACCGACTCCGCGATCGGTCTCGCTCCGGGCAACACGTTTTATTACCGGCTGCGAGCGTTCAACTCGGTCGGCGACTCGGACGATTCCAACACCGCGCAGGTGACGATCCCACTCGCCCCGCCGAAGCCGAGCAATCAGCAGATCGCCGACGTGACCGACACCGAAATCGACCTCCGTTGGCAAGACAACGCCGGACATCAAGCGGACGGCTATCGAATTCTGCGAGCGGTCGATCACGGCTCATTCGACTCCGTCGCGACACTGCCGCCGACATCGCGCACCGCACCGAGCACTTACGAATGGGCCGATACCGGCCTGAATCCTGGCAGCTTTTATGAGTACCACATCGTGGCCTTCAACGTGTCGGGCAACAACGACTTCGCGGGAGTCAACGCGACAACGCTGACCGATTCACCCGGTTCGGTGTCGGCAGTTCGAGGTGCCGGAGTCGTCAATCTGTCGTGGCTCGCGCCTGCGGGAGCACAGAGCTTCAACGTCTATCGCGGGACTTCGCCAAGCGGCGAAGACGCAACGCCGCTCGTGACGGGGTTGACGTCGCCGCATTACTCCGATGCCGCCGTGACGATCGGGCAGACCTACTACTACACGGTCACGGCGATCAACGCGAACGTCGATCACGATCCGGTGTTGCCGTCAGAGAGTGCTCGTTCAACCGAGGTCTTCGCGACTCCCGCTCCCGCCGCGCCGGCCAATTTGATGGCATCAAATGTCGCGAACGTCGGCACTCCGCAAGTGAGCCTCAATTGGAACGCATCCGCGAATGCCACGAGTTACAACGTTTATCGCGCGCTCACGGCGAATGGCGAAAGGGGACTGCCGATCGCGACCGGTGTCGTCGGCAATTCATTCACCGACAACTCAGTCAGTTTCGGCGTGCTCTACTTCTATAAAGTCACTGCGTTCAACAACGGCAGCGAAAGCGATCTGTCGGCGGAAGCGACCGCCACGCCGAGCCTGCAAGTTCACGTCAACTTCACCAGTTCGACAGGCGATGCGGTTCCGAACTTCCTGGCGGACAGTGGACTCACGGTTGGCAATCGAGGCCACGGATTGACGTTCGGCTGGAACCACAACGACACGGTCAACGGCATCGACCGCAACTCGATCAACGCCCCGAATGAGTTGCGTGACAGCTTCCACGACATGCACCCGACCGGCGGCGCGAACGGCTATTGGCGGATCATGGTCCCCAACGGCGTCTATTCGGTGCATGTCGTCGCGGGCGATCCGACCGACACGTCGTCGCAGTATCGCATCAACGTCGGCACGACATCGACCGTTGGCACAGCGGTCATCAACGGTCGAGCGACCGCGGCGAAGCGCTGGCTCGAAAGCACCGTGACGCTGGCCGTCACCAACGGACGGATTTTCGTCACCGTGGGGAGCGGTTCGCAGCACAGCAAAATCAGCTCGCTCGACATCGTCGCGCTCGCACCGCAAATCACCGGCACGTCACCGAAGAGCGGCGATGTTGGCCGCACGGTGACTCTCAGCGGCGCGCGATTCACCGGCGCCACCGAGGTACGACTCAACGGCCAGTTGACGACGTTCCGAATGATTTCCGACACACAGATTGCGATGACCGTCCCAGCCAACGCGACGACCGGCTTGATCACCGTGCTGACTCCAGGCGGAACCGCCGCAACGACCACCGCATTCAAAGTCATGCCGCGGATCAGCAGCTTCACACCGTCCGGCGACGTCGGCGGCAACGTGGTGATCACCGGAGCGAATTTCCTCGGCACGACCAGCGTGAAAATCAACGGCCGCGCCACAAGCTTCACGATCAACTCGGCCACGCAGATCACGGCGATCGTTCCGCTCAACGCGACCACCGGTCACATCAGTGTCACGACCAGCGTCGGAACGGCGACCAGCACAATCAACTTCGTGGCCGCTCCGCGAATCTCCAGTTTCACACCGATGTCCGGAACTGCCGGCCACAGCGTCACGATATCCGGAGCAAACTTCAGCGGCACGACCGAAGTCCGCTTCAACGGCGTTCGAGCGAGATTCACGGTCGTGTCATCGACTCAAATCGTGGCCACAATCCCCACCGGAATCACACGCGGCCCGCTGACTGTGACAACGTCCGCCGGGACAGCAACCAGTGCGAACGATTTCCTATCTGCGTAATTGGTTTGCCGAAGAGGTGCTGAAGAACCATCAGTATCGGGTAGCCCAGTATCGGGTAGCCCAGCTTTGCCAAAAGCTGGGTGCCGCAGGCACAAGAAACTCGGAGTTGACGTCGAGCCAAAATTGGACCGGTTCTTCGCAACGAGTGTCCCATCCAAGTTTCTTGTGCTGCGCACACGGCGCGCCTTAACCGGGATAATTCACGGTCTGCTGATGGAGATCGCAGGCTGCCACACACTAGCCCGACGCGCAAGCGAGGGAACGTTGCACCTCTCCATCGCTCGCTTGCGCGTCGGGCTAGTGTGAGCCATGAATAATTCCGGTTAATGGCAAGCCGCGCGACCCGCTGCACTGCAAAACTCCCCCTCGAACAACGACGGCCGAGGGCGGCCATCCTCCCATCCGCGCGAGCATCAACATGAATCCCCAAAAGCGCTGTTCCTGGCAGACCTGAACAAGTCTTTGCACAATGCTCCACAACTTGATCTCTCCTGCCCGGAACACCGCACATGCCCGCCCCTCGCACGATTCGCGTCTTCATCGCCTCGCCGAGCGATTTGGCGGTGGAGCGGGCGGCGTTCCAGCAGGTGCTGGAGGAACTCAACGCCGGCTTCGGCGACGCGCTGGACATCACGTTCGAGCCGCTCGGCTGGGAGGACACGTTGGCCTCGACGGGGCGGCGGTCGCAGGAGGTGATCAATCGGGAGATTGACCGCTGCGACGTGTTCATTCTGGCGTGTACCGCCGGTGGGGGCAGGCGGCTCCGGACGCTCAGCCGTACTCGTCGTACACGGAAGAAGAGTTTCACCGCGCGTTGGCCCGTTGGCAGAAGAAGCGGCGAGGGAAACCGCAGGCCCCGGAGATCTTCGTCTTCTTCAAGCACATTGATTCGGCGTCGATGGTCGACGCCGGCCCGCAGCTTCAGAAGGTGCTCGACTTCCGCAAGTCGCTCGAAGAGTCGCGGCAGGTGCTGTCTCACGGGTTCGCGAATGAGGCCGAGTTCAAAGCGGAGGTGGACCGTCACCTGCGAGCGTTCGCCAAGGGGGAGTTGCCACCGGCCAACGCACCGCGCGACAAGGTGCTCTTGCCGCTCGCGGTCCTCGCCGAGGTGCAGAAGGAGAAGGATACGTTGTATCGCTGGCGGCAGTGCAACAGCCTTTGCACAATGCTTCGTGTTTCGCCCCCACTGGCAGGGTGCCGTGCATACGACGTTCGCGCGATTCCAGTCTTCATTGCCTCGCCGGGTGATTTCGCGGTGGAGTGAATGTGTCCTGGCGTCGCTGACGCCGGGACCGTTGAAAGGCGTGATTGCGATGGTGGATGAGTTCTTTGGATGAGAGGGTCGACGATGGATGCGAAAACGATTGGGGAACGCTTGGAAAAACTTCCATTGCGGTTGATCGTGGCCTTCGCGGTCCGTTGTGCTCGTCGCCTG
>JAYUFI010000791.1:0-1453 GCA_043738805.1 Planctomycetaceae bacterium
CGCATGAGCATGGCCTGCGCAATCTCAGGAGCGTAAGTCAGATCGTTGAGTCGCACGTTCAACACGCGAATCCCGGCGGGATCGACCGCCTTTTGTAGCTCGGCGATGTACGCCGCCGTGACCACTTCAGCCTCATTCTTCAGGCAAGGCTCGCTCTTGTCCGGTGATTCGTAGGGGAAATGCGCGCTCACACGCTTGATGACCGCGCCGGCCTGGTCTTCGATGAATTGGCTGAAGTTATCAACGTCCAACGCTGCCTTTTGCGTGTTCTCGACACGATAGACCACGACCGCACTGATCAAGATTGGGCTGCCGTTCCGCTCCACAACGGTTGACGAATGGATGTGCATAGTCAGATCGCGAGTTGGAATCCGTTTCAGGTTCCGCCCGACTGGATGAATCCAACGAATGCCTTCATCCCGAACGGTTCCGACGTACTTGCCAAACCTGAGCACGACCATTTCTTCGCGTGGATTCACGATGAAGAAGCCGAACAACAGAATCGGCGGAAAGATGAGCGTGATGACAACCACCAAGGCAAGTTCCACAATGTTCTCCGTTGGAATTGAGAGTTCAAAGACACGTGAGGCGATGCTATTGCCGACCAGTTGTTTAACCGCACGCCACAAGCACTCGCGTTTGGAAACGCTCCGTTGTGGTCACTTATTCGCAAACAACATTCATTTCTTCGCAAGCTTTTGAAAGCGCATGCCATCGACCTCGGCAACAAACAAATTCCCTATGGCGTCGAAGGCCAGCATGTGAGGCACATCAAACTCGCCGGGAGCTTTGCCTTGTTGGCCCCAGCGTTGTTGAACTTTTCCAGAAGCGTCGAGGCGGAGCACTTGATGTGCTTGGGCATCCGCGACGAAGACTTGGCCATCACTGTTGATCGCCAAGCCATACGGAGCGAAGCCTTCCCATTGAGCCAGCCAGCGCCCTTCGTCATCAAAGACTTGAATCCGTTCGTTCTCGCGATCGCCAACCAGCAGGCGTCCTTTGTTGTCGAGAATGATCGAGTGCGGCAGATGAAACTCACCAGGCTTTGAGCCGCGCGAGCCCCACGACTTCAGCAGCCGTCCTTCCGGCGAAAACTTCATCACGCGGCTGTTGCCGTAACCGTCGGTGACGAACACTTCGTCTTTCGGACCAAACGCGATGTCGGTGGGGCGATCGAATTCGTCGTTCCCTGTTCCTGGCTTCCCTGTCCCCAATGCGAGCAGCAGTTTCCCGGTCGGATCAAACTTCAGCACACGATGCCGACCGATGTCCGTCACCCAAACGTTGTCCTGACGATCGACTCGCAGACCGTGAGCCGTGCCGATCAAGTCATCGCCCCACGACCGTAGCAGCTTCCCCTCGGCATCCACACACAGCAGCGGATGCTGGCCACGATGCAGCAAATAAATTTCCCCCTGACTGTTCGTCGCCACCGCCGAGCAACGTCCCAGCG
>JAYUFI010000792.1:0-1450 GCA_043738805.1 Planctomycetaceae bacterium
CGAATCGGTGCCGCGACGGCCATCGACCTATGCGTGCCAACTCAACGCGCTGATTGAATCCCTACGTACGGGAGTCGCCCTGCCGACGAACGCCGTTGATGGTATCAAAAACATGAGCGTGATCGACGCAGTCTATGCAGCGGCCGGCTTACATCGTCGCGGTGGACAGTGATGCCAACCCCAATGAGCTTGCCTCGGTGGAATCGAGCCTTTGCTCGATGAGAGAACTCACTCGACACGAAAACTCGACGCACGACTCCACCATCCATTTACAGGCCAACACGACGTGCAAGTGAGCGGTTCAGGCACGACCACTTGCTTGCGCGTCGTGCTAAAGTCTGTGTCTGTCAGGGAAGCTATCCGGACCCGTTCCGGAGTCACAAATTGGATGACTTCGCCATTGCAGCGGAAGTCGTCTGCAACTTCCGTGTTGGTATCGGTGGTATCAAAGAAATGTCGGCATTCGTGACGGCAATTGTGGGACGGTGTTGAAATGAGTGGCGGTGAGCGGCGATCAGTTCCACATGGCGATCGCGATTCAAGGAGTACATTCCCTCGCGAAGAAGTTGCCACACGCTGCGCCAGTCCATCTTCGTTTGCTCGGTCAGCGCGATCGCATTCTCTGACATTCGCTGCCAGGTTTTTGCAGGCAGACGTTCCATCACGATCAACGCTTCGGCCATCGCGCTCACGGCGGCTGGAATTGCTTTAGTGCTCGAATTTTCCGACGAGTGTCGATGTGAGTTGAGTCCGCGTCCCTCAGAAAAATCGGGAACACATAAGCCGTTCGCCGCACAAAAAAATGTGGCGGATGATGAACCAGAATCACGAACGTCGCGTTCAATCTCAGAATCAAACGGGATCATTGCCGAATGTCCAACTCGATCACCCGGCAAATAGAAATGCCCGCGCGTCCCCAGTTCCATCGCGACAAGTGGCAGACCGCACCGCTGACTTTCTTCGTGAGTGATGCCATACGTTTCTGTGTCTGACGCGCTGACGTAAACGAAACGTCGCGAGCGAGCCAAGTTAAAGATTGCTGGAAGCAAGTCGTTCGGGACCAACCCCGCCAGCGCGACGTGATCGGGAAACTGCCGAGTCAGTTCGGCATCCCAAAGGCCGGTGCCACAGGCGAGCCAGTAAATGTTCCGCTCCGGAGTCGCTTCGGTCAATTTCTGAAAAGCTTGTGTCAGCAACCACAGATTCTTTTCATCACTCAACCGGCCGACGGTGACAATCGCAAAGGCATTCGGGTCAGCGTCGATCCAATCAAGAAACTTCGTCAGCCCTTCGCAAGCCAGCGGAGCGAAGCGACCGTTGACGCATTCTTCTTCCGCTCGCGATCGAACGCTCGCCACCGTTTCCTCCGCGAGGCGAAATTCGGCAGTGTTGCAACTGAGCGGCATGTGCCAGACATGCTCATCGGGAACTCGATAACTAACCGCATCAC
>JAYUFI010000793.1:0-1449 GCA_043738805.1 Planctomycetaceae bacterium
TCCGTGGGATGCGCACTATTCCCTCACTCACGCACCTGTAGCGGCTGGTGTAGCGGAACTCGCAAGAGTTCCGATCTGAAGTCTTGCGACTTCCGCTACGGTTGCGTGAGAGGCGCACTAGCGTCCGGTTCTGGCTCAACAAACTGGACGTTGCGCGTTCCTCGACAGCGATCGAGAGCAGAGCCACAATCGCCGCGGGGATGAGTACACCTCCAGCGAACGAACTGATGGAACGACCGATCGCACTCAGCCAACTTCGTGAGCACAACCAATCGTCTGCGAACGGCAGCGAAATCAGGCGGCGTTCTTCGCAACAGGAAACGTGGTTGGCTCAATCTCAATGTGGTGCGACGTTCCACGTCGCGAATTCTTCACGACGCGGAGCGTGGTGCCACACTTTGCTGATGTTGCTCGCCGTGCTGCTGTGCGGTTGCGGCTCGCCACCAGATCCGAATGTTCTCACGCCGCGTGAATTGAAGACTGATGCGGCAAAACTCTCATTGATTCGTTTTAGTTCTGACGGCTCGTATCTGGCGGCGGGGAGTGCCGATGGTGAAGTCATCGTGTGGAGCGACATCAGCATCCCGCCGACAAAGTTCGATTCGGGCCATCATGCACCGCTCGTCAGTGCGACGTGGGCTCTGAACAATCTGCTGACCGTAACCGACCTCGACAACGGCTTCGTCGGCTGGCAATTCGGTAAAGCGGAGCCGAGCCGCATTGACCTGCCTGGCCTCCCTGCCCCGGCAGTTTGTGTTGCGTTTCGACCGAAGACGAATCCGCTTGAATTCGTCATCGGTTCGCGTGATGGCTCGCTGATCTTTCTGGAATCCAAAATCGCGAAGCAGCTTAAACCCGACCATCGTGGAGCGGTGAAGCAAATCGCTTACACGCCGGATGGGCGCTCGCTGATCACCGCCGGAGCCGACGGAAAGCTGGTCTGGCGCGAGGCCGCATCGAGAAAAATCCTGGAATCAATCAAGGCCCACGATGCCGAGATTAGCCGCTTGGTTCTTAGCCGCGACGGCAAGCAATTCATCACGGGAGATTGGAACGGTCGGATCAAACTGTGGGACACGTCGACTCACAAAACGCTGCACACGTTCGAACAAACCGAAGCAGTCTCCGGACTCGGTTGGGTTCAAGGTCAGGTGGTGAGCGCGAGCTGGGACGGTTCGCTTCGCCTTTGGAATATCACTTCCGGCCAATTGCTGCGAACCATTCCGACGGGCCAGCCCATTCATGATCTCTCGGTTGACCCGCGCACCGAACGGATCGCAACCGTCTGTCTCGATCGTTCGGTGCGACTCTGGGAACTCCCCAAGTAAGCGCAGCGGGAACATTTTCAGCGACTAGAGCAGTTCCATCGGAGGTCTAGCGCGATCTTGGTAAGCCCGGTAGATTAGGGGTCATCTTAAGGAGGAGGTTTCATGGATCCCTACAGCACAG
>JAYUFI010000794.1:0-3927 GCA_043738805.1 Planctomycetaceae bacterium
CACTGAGTCATCCAGACCGCGAGGTTTCTCAGAAATCCTCAAAGGGAGCAAGCCCCGTTCTTTGAGTACCGAGTCATCGCGCCAGCCAGCCACCATCAATGACAACGATGCTACCGTGCATGTAGTTGGCCGCGTCGCTCGCAAGAAAGACGGTGAGTCCCGCAATTTCGTCGGGACGCCCCCAGCGACCGGCCGGAATGCGATCGAGGATTTGTGGGGCTCGCACCGGGTCGGACCTCAACGGGCTGGCCATGTCGGTTTCAAAGTAGCCCGGCGCGATGCAGTTCACGTTGATTCCTTGGCTGGACCACGAAACGGCCAACGATTTTGTCAGTCCAGCGACCGCGTGCTTCGCGGCGGCGTATGCGGGAATATTCAAGCCCGCCTCGAACGACATGATGCTGCCGACGTTGATGATCTTGCCTCGGCCACGACGCAGCATGTGCGGTGCGACTTGCTGACTGAGATCGAACGTCGCGTTGAGATGCAGTTCGAGCTGTTGCCGCCACGCTTCTTCCGGAAACACTTCGGGCGGATGTCGTCGGCCATCACCGGCGTTGTTGACGAGAATGTCCACGTGGCCGGCGAGTTCAATGGCCTGATCAACCAAGCCGACTCGCTGGGCCGGGATCGAAAGATCAGCTTTCATGTCAAAGAATCGGCGGCCTGCGGATTCAACCAGCCGCCGTGTCTCAGCGGCTTGACCACTCTTGGAAACACAGACGATGTCCGCTCCTGCCTCGGCTAAGCCCCAAGCCATTGATTGGCCTAAGCCACGTCGCCCGCCAGTGACAATTGCGACTCGATCGGTGAGTTGGAATTGATTCAGAATCATGAGCGGCCTCTCAGACGTATGGACGTGTTACGGGGCCAGGGCTCGGTCGATGGCCTTCTCAAGTTCATCGGCGATATCCACCTCAAACGGTTCATCGGGGACGGACGCGGTGTCTGCTTTTTGTTTGGCTTTGTCGAGGAATGCCGTCAACTCCGCATCGGTCAGTGTTTGCTTCAACTGTTCTTGGCCATCGGCTTGCTTTTGCATCAACAGTTGCATCACTTCTTTCAGGTCCGCTTCCGGGATCTTCTTTTCAAAAGCTCCGCGTGCGAGGCGTTGCAAGGTGAGCTGCGCCGCTGTCTTGTCATCCGCACTCAGGCCGGACGGCTTCACATACTTTTCTTCAGCAGCCATGACCATCGCGATCGGGAACAGCGGGCTCTGTCCAATTTGAGACAGCACTTTGACGGCCTGTTCGGAACTCACTTTTCCCGATTTGAAGTCATCGGCCAACTGATCGATTCGTTTCGTAATACGAACCTTGTCTTCTGGCTTCAAACTCGACTGCGCGACCACTTGCGCTGCGACCACTTTCGACGTCTCAGCCACCCAGCCCTTCCAACTGAGCGCGACCCAGACACCGATCACGAGCGCAATCACGAGCATCCCGGCCAACAGGCAGCCGCAGCCCATCATGAATTTGCTGCAACCACTACGGGGAGTCGGCGGCGATTCTGGTCGATCAAAGTCGCGTGACTCACGCTCAAATACGTCGCGGTCATCAAGGGTATTGCCGTCGCTCATCGAAATAACTCCGTTGCCAGACTTGGTCAATCAAGGAGTACATGTTCTATCATGACAGAAGCAGAAAATCGTCCGTGTCGCGTTGAAGGGCACTCGGCTCGTCATGCGAAGAGTCGGTGAATCCTGCGTAGTGCGAGCCGCCTGTACCACAAGGTTAATGTCGAAGGCGTCGTTATTTTTGCAAGATTGTGGCGTGACGCTCCGCGTCGCGATTCACGACGCGGAGCGTCATGCCACAATGTGGCTCCACCGCGCTAGGGATTTCGCCAAAACAAAACTCGCCAACGATAGCCCGACGGGTCAGTGGTTGTGGCGATCGAGGTGACGTTGGTGGGTGGCACATAGCTTTTGAAAACCGGGAGGCTTTCGCGATACGTCATGCCGGTGAGCGGACGGAGGTGGAAGGTTGGTTCCAGCGGCAATCCCACCGTTTCGTAGGGCGCTCCCCAACCAGGGTAACTAGCCGGATCGCCGATCCAACTGACAACGGGCGTTTGGAGAAGACCCTGTGTCAGTTGGGTACTCGTCAGCAGTTGCCAAATCGAGTAACGAGAATTCCATAGACTGGAACCAAGTTGCCAGGCAGAGCCGGGAGTCAGCTTCATTCGCGTGGTCATCACCGGACCACGCAGATCAATGTTTTGCTGACGTTGCCGGCGAATTTGAAAACTCACAGGACTCGACCGCTTCGCCTCGCCCAAGACGGTCAGTCGTTTGTTGGCGCTATCGACATCCACGATCGAAAACCAATTGCCGCTCGTTCCCTCGGCCAACCAGATGGCATGTTGGCCGCCGCTGAGGACGTTGGACAAATTGGTTCCCGTTGGAAGTTGCACTTGGCTGTAGGGCTGCCGTAGCGGAACACTCGTCGCTTGCGTGCCGCTGATGTTGATATCGGTCGTGTAAACCAAATCGTAATCGGAGTAAGAATTGGACACGGTTCCCGTCGTCAGGATAGCACCTTCGATCGTCGCACTGACGTCGTAATTGAAGGTCAAATTCTGACACACGATGGTCGGAGGACGCGGGAAGAGATCAGAGCTGGATAGCAACGCCGCTCCGGTGGCGTCGCGCCAATTGACACTTGAGATGACCGAATTACTGCCGCTGAACTTCACCTGAGAAGTACAGACCAACGTTCCTTGAACGACGACACTGTTGCCGATGTTGAGACTGCCGGAGCGATAGAACACCCCCAGCGGATTGCGCGGCGTTGGTCGCAACACGATCGTGTCGAGGTTGCTTGAAGTGAGCGTTTCGGCGTCGTAGGTAAAGCCTCCTTGAAAGAGTTGGTAGTGTTGCCAACTAGAAAACGTCACCGTCGGCGCGGTTGGGACGCTTGCCGCTTGTAGCCGAGTGACGTTGAGCTTCGTCAGGTCGGCCGCTTCCGCTGATGTCAGCGCGGTGTTCGTTGTGATCGTCCCGCCGAACGGATGCGGATGCGAGAACACTGTCTGAAAACCGCTGGTCGTGGAATACAACGTGCCGGTGGACTGAAGAAAACTATTGCGAGGATTGCTGCTCCATTGAGGACCATTGAAAACGGCAATACCTCGCGAGAGCCAGCTTGGCCCATCGATGCGATGCCCCGGTTCGAGCGTGAGCGCCGGATTGCTCGATGAGCCGCTGGTAGCGAAGAGTGCATAAGTTTGGATCGTGTCGTATTTGGCCGAGTTCGCCATCACGTCAGTCGCACTCGCGGACTCGCCGGGCGTGACCGCACGACCGGGAACTCGCGGCTGAAGTTCGATACCGACTTCGATGACATCCGTGACCAAGTCGCTGCTGCTCGCGGCTGATTGCCATTTGCCCGTTGATCGAATCAACAATTGAAACGCTTGCTTCGTCGCCGTCATCGCGGTAGTAACGCTTGATGTCGATAAGCCACTGGATGACGAATCGAAGACATCATCGCTCTTGGCCATATTCGTCTGCCCGCCTCCCGAGGCGTAAGCCGACGGAGACGTCTGGCCGTCGATCGTCAGGAACTGCACGGAGTACGTCGCCGTCCCGAATGTATCACTCGAAAGCGTCCCGGTGATCGCGGTCGAGACTCCGGCCCAACTCGTCGATTGCAGTTGGTTCAACGCGACCGCCACGCCCGACTCCGCCGCTTGATGAGCAAGCTCCTGTCGATTGACGTTCTGCCGCACTTGGATGTTGCGCGTCTGCGAATTCAATGTGGCATAAGTCAGCATCAAGCTCAGGCTGATCGAGATCAGCACGATCGGCAACGAAACCCCGCGAGGATGACTCATCACCCCACCGACCTTGTGTCGGTGGTTAAAGGGCTTTTGCACTACGAAACCATTTACCGCAACAAATGGCATCGGCGAGCGGGGCGGCGT
>JAYUFI010000795.1:0-1444 GCA_043738805.1 Planctomycetaceae bacterium
CTACGTAGGTGCGGCGTTGCCGCGTTATCAGGATTAACTCAGGTCATTCAGTAATTTCACCAACGGCATAAACAGTGCGATCACCGTCATCCCCACCACGCCGCCGAGAAACACGGCGACGGCGGGTTCGCAGATGACCGCCAACGAGTGGGATTGCACTCGGCTTTGTGCAGAGAGCATTTCGCTGGCGGTTTGCAGGCCGTCGGCGAAGTCCCCTTCGCGGTCAGCCCAATGAAACAGATGCAACAGATCATTCGGGAAACGTCCCGTGCCGATCGCCGCTTCGGAGAGCGATTGACCGGAATCGACACGCATCGCCAGATCCAAACAAGCCGCTCGCAGATCGGCGTCACGCACACCGCTCGCTGCTAATCGAATTGCCTCGGACAGCGGAACGCGATGCTGAGCCAACAAGCTCAACAGCCGACAAAACTCACCCAACGCCGCCGAACGACGAGCTTCACCAAACAGCGGCACTCGGCTCGCAATGCGATCGCGAATTTGGCTCAGCCCCAACGAGTCGCACGCATGCCACGCGATCCACGTACCAACCACCGCGACCGGCATGAACCACCAACCGAAGTCCTCCATCACGCTTGAAATGTCCAGAACCAAGACCGTCAATCCGGGGAGTTCAACACCAAAGCCCATGAAGATGTCGCGCATCTGCGGCACGACCCACGTCGACAAGAAGCTCAACAAAGTCCATGTCGCCACGCCCAACAACACCGGATACGCCAACGCGACTCGCAATTGACGACGCACATCGGCACTCGTTCGCAAATGCACGACGCACTCGTTGAGCAATTCCGACAACCGTCCCGTTCGCTGCCCCGCATCCAGGATCGCCAGGAAGTATCGCGGCCAAGAACCTTCTGCCTCGCGAGCGACGGCGCTCAGTGAATGACCTTGATCCAACCGATCGCTGACCGCTCGCAACCAATTCCGCACGGACCACGACGGGACTTCTTCGCTGAGTGCTCGCAAGCCGGCAGACAACGGCAAACCAGTCTGCACGACGTGAGCCATTTGCTCCGCCAATACCGCTGCATCTGCTCCGCTGATGCGACCGAGCGGAATCTGTTTGTCGGGTTGAATCGGCTCATGCGCTGAGTCATCGATCACGCGCACTTCTAGAACATTCAGCCCGCGAGCGGTCAGTTCGCCTCGTGCGATGTCAGCGGTGTCAGCGCTGATCTCACCGTCGAGCGGCTGACCGTTGGCATCAATGGCTTGAAATCGAAATCGCGTCATCGCGAGTTACCTTGAACGTAGCACAGGCGGCTCGCCTGTGATTTCATCGAAAGACAACACAGGCGAGCCGCCTGTGCTACGGATTAAACCCACCCAATCGTCCCAACAACTGTGCCATCGGGCCAAACACCGCGACCGCATATCCCAGCACCGCTCCGCCGCCGATGACCACCACCAATGCGGAAGGCAA